>ONUN01000030.1 GCA_900320955.1 uncultured Methanobrevibacter sp.
ACAAAGAAATAACATTTTAGCTGGAAAAGTATTAGCTGAAACTGTAAGAACTACTTTAGGTCCAAAAGGAATGGACAAAATGTTAGTTGACGGACTTGGAGATATTGTAGTAACCAACGACGGTGTAACAATCTTAAAAGAAATGGATATCGAACATCCTGCAGCAAAAATGCTCGTAGAAGTTGCAAAAACCCAAGAAGACGAAGTTGGAGACGGAACTACTACTGCAGTTATCATTGCTGGAGAATTATTAAAAAAATCCGAAAACTTACTTGACTCTGACATTCACCCAACTATCATAGCTATGGGATACAGAAAAGCAGCAGAAAAAGCACAAGAAATTTTAGATGAAATCGCAATCGATGACGTAGATTCTGAAATCTTACTCAAAGTAGCTATGACTGCTATGACTGGTAAAGGAACCGAAGCAGCACGTGAACCATTAGCAAAATTAATCGTTGAAGCTGTTGAAGCAGTAGAAGAAGACGGTGAAGTTGATATCGATAACATCAAAATCGAGAAAAAAGATGGTGCTGTTGTTGAAGAATCCAACTTAGTTGAAGGTGTAATTGTAGACAAAGAAAGAGTACACCCAGGTATGCCATCTGAAATCAAAGATGCAAAAATCGCATTAATCAACGCTCCATTAGAAGTAAAAGAAACTGAAATGGATGCTGAAATTACCATTACTGACCCTGCTCAAATGCAAGCTTTCATTGAACAAGAAGAAAAAATGGTTAAAGACATGGTAGATAAAGTAGTTGGCGCTGGTGCAAACGTATTATTCGCACAAAAAGGTATCGATGACTTAGCACAACACTACTTATCCAAAGCTGGCGTTTTAGCTGTAAGAAGAGTTAAAAAATCTGACATTGAAAAATTATCCAGAGCAACTGGTGCTAACGTAGTCACTAACTTAGATGACTTAACCGAAGAAGATTTAGGTATTGCTGGAACTGTTGAAGAAAGAAAAATCTCCGGCGAAGACATGATCTTCGTAGAAGAATGTTCCGGTGCAAAATCAGTAACCTTATTCGTAAGAGGTAGTACCAAACACATTGTAGACGAAATTGTAAGAGCAATTGAAGACGCAATCGGTGTTGTAGCAGCTACTGTAGAAGACGACAAAGTTGTTGCTGGTGGAGGAGCTCCTGAAATCGCAATGGCTAAAAAACTCAAAGATTACGCAGAATCCATTTCTGGAAGAGAACAATTAGCTGTAAACGCATTTGCAGAAGCTTTAGAAATCGTACCAAAAACCTTAGCTGAAAACGCAGGTTTAGACAGCATCGACTCTTTAGTAGACTTAAGAGCTGCACAAGAAGACTCCTTCTACATGGGATTAGATGTATTCACTGGTGAAGTAGCAGATATGAAAGAAGCTGGCGTAATTGAACCTAAACGTGTCAAAAAACAAGCAATCCAATCTGCATCTGAAGCAGCTGAAATGATTTTAAGAATCGATGACGTAATTGCATCCACAAAAGGCCCTGAAGACATGGGTATGGATCCTTCCGCAATGGGCGGAATGCCTCCAATGATGTAAATCTGAAGAAATTTTTATAATTTCTTTTCTTTTTTTATTTTTATGAAGCACAGGCTTATTTTTAAAACATCACTCGGTGATGAATTATATTATTTAAAAGACACTATTTTTGTTAAGTTTTCAGTTAAACGTAGGGGAATTTCAACATCAGAATTAAATGGCGGAATTTCAAATAATCTGAAATCTGTTTTTAACCATCATTTGTCTCAAGAAAACATCGATTATCTAACTGACCATGATGTGGGAGAATATTTGATTAATCTCTGCAATAATTTTAATATTGATTATAGGCAATCCACAGGTCTCATCACTCTTGCAAAAATGAATCATGTAAGCATTGTTGAAAAATCTTTTAAAAACTTGGAAGTCACTGCCATTACGACTGCAGGCGTTAGAACTAATGCATCAAGAGCGGGAGATCCTGCTTCGTACTATGAAGAACGAGGTACGTTCGGCACAATCAACACTATAATTTTAACAAATGTTGCCTTAAATGAGGATACATTAATTGATGCAGTCATGACCGCAACCGAAGCGAAAACAGTGGCATTGGATGATTTGAAAATACCTTCCCAGTATTCCAACGGATATGCAACAGGCACAGGTACTGATGGCATAGCAATTTTTTCCAATCTTGAATCCGATAACATTTTAACCAATGCAGGCAAGCATTCAAAACTGGGGGAGCTAATTGCTAAAAGCGTAATTGAATCAACTAAAAAAGCTATTAAAAAACAGGTTTGGATTTCTCAAAAATCTCAGTCAAACGCATTGGTTAGGTTAAATCGATATAAACTGGATATCAATGAATTTTATAATAATTTAGATTATGACAAACTGAAATTTATAAAATTATTGCAAAAGGACATGAAAAAGCAGGATAATGTTGCCATAACCTCGTCCATTTTAAATTTAATTGATGAAGCTGATGCTAATTTAATTAAAAGGGATGAAGCCAGAAAACTGTCCATTTCTATTAAGGAAGAGTGTGAAAGCTATCCAATAAAAACATTACTGGAGTATTGGATAGATTATTTCATTCGTTAATATTGAAATCAATTAACTCTCCGTTATCTTCAACAATTTTAGCAATGGCCTCTTCAGCATTGTTTAACTTATTGTTACACACTTTTACAAGTTGCATTGCATTGTTGAATTCATCAATTGCATCATCAAGAGGTATGTTCCCGCTTTCTAATTTGTTTACAATTTCTTCCAGTTTTTCTAAACTTTCTTCAAAACTTAAATCTTCCATTATATCACCTTTGTATTTATAGTTCCATCATCAACTTTGATGTTTACTTCATCTCCACTTTCAACATCTTTCACGCTTTTTATCACTTTATCTTTTGATTTGGCTATTGAATAACCTCTTTTCAATGTTAATAGTGGATTTAAAATTTCTAATTTGTCAATATTAATTATAAGCCTATCTTCTTTTTTATTTTTAATCTCATTTGGATTTTTGAGTATTTTTGAGCTTTTTATTATTTCTAATTTGTTTTTGTTTTCTGTTATTATGTTTTTTGATGAATAGTTAAGATTTTTTATCAGGTTGTTGAGGTGTGTTTTTTTGTTTTCATAAATGTTTTTTGGATTTTTCAATGTAGTTGAGCCTTCAATTAGCTGTAGTTTGTTTTTGTTTTTTGTTATTATGTTTTTTGATGAGTAATCCAGATTTTTTATTAGGTTGTTGAGGTGTGTTTTTTTGTTTTCATAAATGTTTTCTGGATTTTTAAGTATTGCACTGTTTTCGAGGAGCCGCAGCTTGCTTTTATTTTTGGTAATCATGTCTTTTGAATAGTGATCCAAGTTATTTATTAACTGGTCTAAGTGCATTTGCTTTATGTTGTAAATTGATTCGGGATTTTTAATAATTTGTTTTTTACATATGTTGTCTAATCTTTCCTTATTGCTTGAAAGTTTATTGTCCATGATTTTTGTTAATCTTTTATTTATTTCGCATATTCTATTATTCAATTCGTCAGTTTGAGGAACTGCAAGTTCTGCTGCTGCAGTTGGTGTAGGCGCCCTCAAATCAGCTGCAAAATCTGATATTGTAAAATCTGTCTCATGACCTACTGCACTGATTATGGGTATTTTGCAATCAAATATTTCTCTTGCAACAATTTCCTCATTAAAGGGCCATAAATCTTCAATGCTTCCTCCACCTCTTCCGATGATAATTGTATCCAAGTCATATCTCTGAGATTTTTTCAGTTGGCTTACAATTTGGGGTGCTGCGAAATCTCCTTGAACCAAGGTTGAGAAAACATAAATTTCACATTGAGGATATCTTCTGTTGATGGTTGTGATTATATCTTTAATGGCAGAACCTGTTTTTGCTGTTATAACTCCAATTCTTTTAGGATACTTCGGAATATCTTTTTTATGGCTTTCATCAAACAGTCCTTCACTTTTTAGTTTTTCTTTTAGTTTTTCAAAGGATATATACAAGTCACCAATTCCATCCTTTTTCATTGAATTGGCTTTTAGTTGGTATTGTCCTTTTTTTTCATAAACTTCAACGCTGCCTTTAATTATTACTTTCATTCCGTCTTCAGGCTTAAATTCAAGGTTCCTTTTTCTTCCTTTATACAATACTCCGCTAATTTCTGAATTTTCATCTTTTAGTGTAAAATAATCATGGCCGTTGGCATAAGATTTATAATTTGAAAGTTCTCCCTTAACCTGGATATTTTTTAATTTAGGGTCCATGTTAAACTTTTTCTTTAAGTAAGAATTGATTTGAGATACACTAAAATTCTTATTTTCCATAGATTCACCTGATTACATTGTTAATATGTTGTTTGTATTTAAAACAATTTGCTATTTTTAAGTCAATATTTCCTTTTGACAAAAAATAAGTATATAATAGTGAATGAACTAATGAATATATAGTAATAAAACTTTTGGTGATTATATGAGAATTAAAGATGAACTATTTGGAAAAGAAGTTCTTGATGCAGATATTCAAATTGTCGGTAAAATCAATGATGTTCTTTTTGATAAGGATACCTATGAACTCACTGACATTATAATTAAAAAAACAGGATTCTCTGAACAGATTAAAGCTAGTGAAAACGTAATCCCAATAGAACTTGTAAAAGTAATTGGTGATAAAGTTTTGCTTAAAGGCGAAGACGATTTATAACTGATTAATATGATTTCAAAAGAATATCTAATTGATTTATTAAAGGATAATGAAGTTTTCCTTGAAGGCGACTTTACATTATCTTCAGGAAAAAAGAGCAATTATTATATCAATATGAAAAAAGCCATTACTGAACCTGAAATTTTATCTACAATTTCTAAATTAATTTGTGACAAAATTAAAGATGATGATATTGATAAGGTTGCAGGTCCGGCTTTAGGTGCAGTTCCAATAGCTACTGCAGTTTCTCTTGAATCAAAACTTCCGTTATTAATGATTCGTAAAGAAAAAAAGGGATATGGAACTTCAAAATTAATTGAAGGTGAACTTTTAGAAGGGGATAATGTAATTGTTGTTGAAGATGTATCAACTACTGGAGGATCACTTTTAAAAGCAATTAAAGCTATTCAAGACAATGGCGGTAATGTAAAAAGAGCATTTGTTGTTGTTGATAGGCAAGAAGGTGCTATTGAAGAATTTGAAAAAGAAGGCATAACTCTTGAACCTTTAATCACTGTTAATGAATTTTTTGATTAAAAAAAAGAAAAAATGATGAAAGTGAATTTCATCATTAAATTATTTTTTGACGTGATGAACAAAATGAGGTAGTTCATCAATAATTAGACTTAATCCTGTTTTCACAGCATTTGGTGAGCCAGGCATTGAAAATATTACTGTTTTTTTGTAAATTCCTGCTGTTGCCCGTGATAATAATGCTGCAGCACCAATTTCTTCATAGGATTTTGCTCGGAATAGTTCGCCGAAGCCGTCCAATTTTTTCTCGAAAAGCGCTTCTACAGTTTCAACAGTAATGTCCCTGGCATCCAGTCCAGTTCCTCCTGTTGTAATGATAACATCCACATTGTCTTCAATTAGTTTTTCAATTGACAGCAATAATTTTTCTTTTTCATCGGGGATTATTATTCTTGAATTCAGTGAATATCTTGTTTCAATTTCTTTTTCTATATACTGTCCGGATAAATCTGCTTTTTTTGATTTTCTACTGTCGCTTAGGGTGATTATTGCACATTCGATATTTTTGGATGAATTATCATAATGTTCCTTTGCACTTTCGCTTTTCATAATATCACATTTTATTTACTTTAAGTGATTTTTAATTTGTTCATATTCACTTAAATTATTTATTAATTTTTGAGAAGGATAAAACAAAGTGCCGTATTGCATTTCATTTTCGACAACTACTTCTGATTTTAAAACTAAATAGATGTGATATTTTACAGTTTTATAATCCAAATCCAATTCTTTTGATAATTGGCTGGCATTATACGGATGTCTTAATATCTCATCGATAATTTTAACTGTAGTTCTGCCTCCTTTCCTTCCCAAAATTAAATCATTCATTCCGCGAATAAATTGGAAAGAATTATCAGATTCCATGCTTTTTCACCCCCTATATACTGAATAAACTTCAGTTGCCCATTTTAAGTTATTGGAGGATTTTCCAATTAACATTTGTGAGTCGTCATAGTGTCCATCTTTAAAAAAGAGTGTTAATGACATAAAATCATAGGAGTAGGTTAAAAATAATTTCAAATTCTTTTTAACGCATATTATTTTTACTTTTTTATTTTCAAGCAAGTATTTTCTAAAAGTTCCGTTTATCTTTATTGCTTTTAGAATCTCTTCACTTATTACTAATTCTATATATTTTAATTTATTGTTATTCAACAACTCAATTATGTGTCTAAAGTGATTTTCTGAGTATATGGGCATTATAATTTTTAATTCTTTAGAATTTGAGATTAGATCTATATACTTGTTGAATGCATTTGATAAGTCGCTTGTAGTTGATGTTATGTAGTTTGCATCCTTTAAAAGATGCATGTTCTTTAGAAGTTCCTTTGGAATGCATGTGATGTCATGATTGTCCCAAAAGTCGGTATTATTGTTAATTGCTGACCAATTTTCAATAAGCTTTATCATATTTGTAGCTAGTAGAAATCCATTTGATGTTAACTGGTACTTTTTTTGAACTTTTTTTACTAGATTTTCCGTTTCTAACTCTTTAAGGCCATGCAATATTGTTGCTGATGGTTTACTTAGATCATTTCTTAATTCTTCTAGATTTCTGGGACTTTCATACATTGCCAAAATTAATTTGGATCTCATAGTTGATGTCAATATATATTTAATATTTTTGTACTCTTCATTTAATTGATTTTTGGTCTGTAAATTTGTCATTTTAATCACATTTTTTCTTTTATACTTGTAAAAAGATTATTGGCCCATTTTTGTGATTTTTCACTTGATGAAATTAAAAGTCTGTTCTGGTCAAAACTGCCGTCGTTTTTAAATAGTCCTAAACTCATTGTTTCATCACATAATGTTAGATATAGATTCAGTTCTTTTGATGTGGCATATACTTTCAGGTTGCCTTTTGCTGTTGCTGGCTTTCGTATATCTTCATTTATCTCAAGAATCATTTTCGAAAACATGTTTCTAGGTAAGATTATTTCAACATGCCCATTATTTTTTAGGATATTCTCAATTAATTGAGGATACTCTGGATGGAGATATGGAAAAATAGCTTTAAGACTTTTGGATTCAATCATTTTTTCTTTAATTGTATTGTGTGTTTTGTAAATGTCTAAAGGTGTTGTTTTTATCAGTTTTGAATCTTTTAAATCATTGATGTTTTGAATTGAATCAAGAGTTAATTGGTCAATGTTATGTCTGCCCCAAAAGTCATCAAAACTGGTTATTAAATCAACGCTCATTTTGAAGTCCATTAGATTTCTATAGTAAATTTTGCTCAATGGCTTCAAGTAATATTTATTTTTCTTTTTTGTTACATGGTTTCGTTCCTCAAGTTTAACGAGATTACTTGAAATGGAACTGTATGTGATATTTGTTGTATTTACTAGCTCTTTGACGGTCTTTGGATTTTTTTCTAGTTCGCTTATTATTTTTAGCCGAATTTCGGATTTTGCAAGAAATTGTATTTCATTATTTAAATCATATGAGTTAATCATTTTTTCGACCTCCAATTATTTTCATTCATGAATAGAATATATTCCATTCACAAATTATTTTGCAATATTAGATATATTTTCAAATTTTAAATATATTTTTTCAAATTTCCCCCCTATTTCCTCCCCATTTCACTCCAATTTGTATCCTATTTTCCCCCAATTTTAAATTAGGTTTAATTTATTATTGATTAATGTTATATGTATATTATAGACTATTTTTTCATAATTTCGCATCATCGGATATTTTCACATTTCGATTAAAATTTTGCCAAGTTTTATTTAATTTTAAAATAAAAATAGTGGTATGGAAATTGTTTATATTTTAGATGCATCAGCTTTTATTAATGGATTTCAGTTAGATTCTAAAAATAATTTTACAGTCCCTGAAATAACTTCCGAGATAAAAGACTTTGAGTCACGTTTAAAATTTGATGCAGCACTTGCTGAAAATAGGGTGACTATTCAGGATGTTCCTGTTGAGTATGTGGAATTGGTTGAAAAAACCATTTCCAAATCAGGGGATGTTTTAAGGTTATCCGTTCCTGATAAAAAATTAATTTCATTGGCTTATATGAAGTTTAGTGAAGGGGAAAATGTTAAGGTCATTAGTGATGACTATACAATACAAAATACTTTAAAGATAATGGATATTCCATATTCAGGAGTCATTACTGAAGGAATTAAAGGTATTTATAATTGGAAAAAGGTTTGTGAAGGGTGCAAGAAGGAATATGATGAAGACTATCCATTTGACGATTGTGAAATATGCGGATCTAAAATATTTAAAAAAAGAATTAAGGTGAATAGATGAAAATTGGTGTAGTGGTTCACGGCCCTAATATAATTGATTCAGGTTATGCATTAAAGTTAATTGATTTTCTTAAGGAGTACGGTGATGTAACAGCAAGGCTTGGTGGAACAATGGGCAGGACTGCTGTAATTGATGCCAGTTTGGAAAACATTATCGATATTCGAAAAAAGCTGGTTCCAAGCGATTCCTTAAAAATATTTCATGATGATAATGTAGATGTAATCTTTTTGCTCAATTATGGAAAATCTGATGTTACAGGTCAGGTTTTTGGATATAAGGTTTATAATCATTATGTTCAAAAAATAGATGATAATTCCATTCCGGTTATTCAAATAGAAAGGCCTGGTGAAGATGATGGCAGTGTTATACCTTGGAATGGTGACCTTGAATTGGCTAGGGATGTGGCTTGTAAACTCAATTTGGATTTAATAACTCCTGAAGAGGTTTATAATAATCACATTAAACAGGATGACGTTCCCGATAATCATACTCATAGGATAGTTCATGGAGTAAGTCCCGGTGAAAATATCATGGTTAACAGTGTTGTCATAGGAAAGACGGATTCTGATAATCTCACATTAATTGCAAAGGATAATGTAATTGTTGATATTGTGGGTGGAACTCTAAAAAGACATGGTGTTGAAAAATTGGGTGAGGTTGACCTTGAAAATGCCATTATTAAAACGGGTCTTTTAAGAAAGGCTAAAGTTACTCCACGTATTTTGCAAAGGGATGATAACGCCGATTTTGAAGTTGCATTTTTAGACCATGCCGGTGAGGACGTTTACAGATTTAGGGGTTGTGATGTGGTTATAACAATTGGTGATGATACGACATTAATATCTTCTGATATTCTGTACCGATTTGATATACCTATAGTCGGAATTACTGATGGTGACTTGGACAAGGTTGTGGAAGATGGATTCAAGGCAAAAAATTCCATCATCTTTGAAGTTGAAAGTGGTTTTGATGATGTCTGTGGTCAATATATTAAAAAGAATTTATTCGCCGATAATCAGATAAGTTCTGATTTTTCAAATATTTCTCAGGTTGAACAAAAGATTGTTGAAATAATAAATAATATTAATTGTAAATATAAAATTAATTATGTCTATTAAACTGGAGGTGTTTAAGTGGATTTAGAAAGTCTTGTAAAATCTATTCAGGAATTTGAGGGAGTATCGCGTAAAAGTTCAATAGATAATGTCATTTCTCTTTTAAAAGAGTCTTACAATGTTTCCGGTGATGTGGCTATTGATATTGGAGACGATGCTTCTGCAATAGATATTGGCAATAATCAGGTTGTATTAATTGCTGCTGATGGTATCTGGGGTCAGATAATGAATGTTAACCCTTACTGGGCAGGATACTGTGCAGTTTTAGTTAATGTAAATGATATTGCTGCAATGGGTGGAAAACCTTTGGCAATGGTTAATATAATGTCAATAAAAAATGATGATATCTATGAGGACCTATTGAGAGGTATCAACGATGGATGTTTAAAGTTCGGTGTTCCAATGGTTGGAGGACACCTGCATCCTGATGGTGATAGTGACTCTCTTGGAGTGGCTATTGTTGGAATAGCTCAAAAAGATAAAATGATCACTAGTTTTGGCGCTGAAGTGGGTGATAAGGTAATTGTTGCAATTGACCTTGACGGCAAACCTCATGAAATGTTCAGTCTAAACTGGGACACCACTTATGATAAGGATGCACAATTGGTCAGGGATCAAATCACTGCTGTTCAGTATTTGGCTGAAAACGATTATATCAAATCCGGAAAGGACATTTCAAATCCAGGAATATTGGGAACTTTGGAAATGCTTTTGGAAACTTCCAAAAAAGGAGCAGTTGTTAATCTGGAGGATATTCCAAAAAATGAAAATATGGAATGGGAGGACTGGCTTAGGGTCTATCCGGGTTCCGGTTTTGTTTTCACTGCTCAGGAAGATTACTGTGGTTATATAAAAGAGTATCTCGCAAGATTTTCTATTGAAGCTGAAGTTGTGGGTGAAATTACTGATTCCAATTCACTTTATTTGACCTACCGTGATGAAAAAGTTGAAGTTTTCAATCAGGAAAAAAATCCGATATTCCTATTTAGGTGATTTTCATGAAATTCGGTAAGATTATTTTAAATTCTTTTAAATATCCATTTACTGGCAAGGAACTTATTTTTCCTTGTTTGCTATGTGTTTTCCTCATGATTTTGCCGCTTGGGTTTATATTTAATACTGAAAGCATAATGATTTTAGGTCTCGTTTCATTAGTTCTTTTTGTCTTCATATTCCCAGGATATATGTTGTCTGTAGTAAAGAATGGAACTAAAGAATCATTTAAAATTCCAAAAATCAATCTTAAAAAGAACTTTGTAGATACTTTAAAGCTACTTGTTTTGGGTACTGTTTATAGCATAATTCCGGTGGTGTTGTTTTTAATTCTAATTCCTATTGGAAGCTTATTGTCCCTTTCCATAAACGATTTGAATACATTTCTGGTTCAGTGGGGATTGATTTTAGGCATAATCGCTATTGTATTTATCATATTTTCAATTTTGCAGTTTATTGCAACCGCCAGATTGGCTCATTATGATAGTTTGTCTAAAGCACTAAATTTTTCTCAGTCCTATAGGGACATTAGAAATATAGGTGTTTTAAAAGTGCTTGGAGTATTTTTGATAATTCCTATATTGACTTCCATTATTGAACACATATGCTTTTTCATTTTCATGTTCGCTCCATATGTGGGACTTTTAGCATATGTATGCATAATTATTCCTATAGTTTGTCTAATCACTGGTTTTTCATTAGGATTATTATATTCTGATGGTTCTGATGATGGTGATGATTTCGATTTCGATGAATTTGAAAAAGGGTTAGAAAAAATAAAGTATGGAAGATTTTATTAAGGGTTGCAGATTTTGCAGGGCACATATCCCTGGCTAATCGCTTCATCTCTACTTGAAAAGAATACTTTATTTCCTTCTGACATTTTACTGACACTGGTGCATCCGGGATCGTGGAATTTTCCAGTATTTGAATTTCCAATAAAACTTCCTGAAGCTGATGAGCTTGAAGATGAAGTGCTTGTGTCATGTGAATGGCTGGAAGATGAAGATAAATGGCTGCTTGCAACATGCGTATCACCATTCGCCCAGTCATATGGATAAAATTCACTTGGAGGCATATACATGACTTCTGCAAGGCCTTCTTTTAAAAGCATTTCATTTAGATTTTTCCCGTCAACAATAACGACAGCCAATGTCCTTCCATATCGGTCATTGTTTTTAGAATTATCAATATCAATGCCGACTTCTTTATTTAAACATAATTTTTGAACAAAGTTTTTCGAGGTAATGTATCCTTCAACACCTCTTTCGGGAGTATTGACTCCAACGAAACGTATCTTTTTACCATTGTCCAGATATATTGTATCTCCGTCAACTACTTGTGTACAGACTGCTTTTTCTTCAACGTGACAGTTGGTATTGTCATATTTGCTTAGTATATCTGAATCAGACATGTCATAATATTTTGAACTTGGTATGCTATGTGAAAAGCCTGTTCCAGTATAAGCGCTGGCAATTGAAATTGCAGATATTGCTATGATTAAAATGACTATCAAAGAAAAAAGATGTTTTTTTCCAAATTCCATTATTCTACCTCCATTATTATAATTGTTATAATTGTGTGTAAATATAATTTTTGAATTCCGAATAAATAATTTTAATATATATAAGGATTATAAATATAAAATGTTAAAAATTCTTATTAGGAGATTGTATGTTAATTAAAATTAATGGAGAAGAAAGAA
>ONUN01000119.1 GCA_900320955.1 uncultured Methanobrevibacter sp.
GTAAGAAGCAATGAACACGGAAACATCGGATTTTTAAATGATTTAAGACGTTTGAACGTTGCAATTACAAGAGCGAAAAGAAAATTAATAATAATTGGAAATAAGGATACCTTAAAAAACAATCCGACATACTCCCGACTGATTGAATTTGTCGAGAGTGAAAATTTGTTGATTGAAGTTTAGGCATACCTAAACTTTATATACTATGAAGAACAATTTAATATTAGCGAGTAAGATATGAACTCGAAACTCTTAATTGGGGTTTTGATTTTTCAAAATGTCCATATAACTTTCAACCTCAATTATGTCCTCAATTAAGAGTTTTCTTCTGTCAACTTTTTTTATTAATTTTAAATAGTATTAAAAACATAAATATATCTTGATAATTCATTTTTATTAAAATAATTACGGTGATTTTATGACTGATAAAGTACTTTTGGCATTCAGTGGAGGATTAGACACCTCCGTTTGTGTTAAATTATTAGAAGAAAAATACAATGTGGAAGTTATTACCGCATGTGTAGATGTAGGACAAGGCGAAGAAGAAATGGAAAAAGCAAAAGAAAGTGCAGCTAAAATTGGAGGATTAAAACACTACAATATAGATGCTAAAGAAGAATTCGCCAACGATTACATCGCACGTGGAATTAAAGCAAATGCAGAATACGAAGGATATCCATTAAGTACTGCTTTTGCAAGACCATTAATTGCCCAAAAACTTGTCGAAGTAGCTGAAAAAGAAGGAGCAACTGCAATTGCACATGGTTGTACCGGAAAAGGAAACGACCAATTCAGATTTGAAGCTATAATTCTTGCAATGTCCGATTTGGACATCATTGCACCAATCAGAGAAATGAATCTAACAAGAACTGAAGAAAAGGCTTATGCAGAATCCAAAGGAATCGAATTAAGTTACGATAAGATTTACAGTATTGATGAAAACCTCTGGGGAAGAGCAATCGAAGGAGATGTCCTAGAAGACCCTGCAAACGAACCTCCTGAAGATATCTACGAATGGACTGCCTCATGGGAAGATGCTAAAGACGAACCTGAAAAAGTATCTATCGAATTTGAAGAAGGTGTTCCTGTAGCCATCAATGGTGAAATAATGCCGTTACTCGACATTATCAAAAAATCAAATGAAATTGCAGGAGCTCATGGAATCGGCAGAGTAGACATCATTGAAAACAGAATGATTGGTATTAAAAGTAGGGAAATATACGAAACTCCAGGTGCAAAATTATTAATTGCTGCTCACCAAGCATTGGAAGAATTAGTTTTAACAACTTCAGAGTTAAGATTTGCTGAATATATGTCAGGACTCTATGCAGAACTCGTCTACAGGGCACTCTGGCAAGAACCTCTAAGAGATGACCTTGACCAAGCAATTGACAAAATGCAAGAAAGGGTAAGTGGAGAAGTTGTAATGAAACTATACAAAGGTTCCATCCAACCGATTTCCAGAAAATCTCCATTCAGCATTCACAGCATAGAACAAATTACTTTTGAAGACAAAGAAACTGACCAAAGAGACGTTGAAGGTATGATAAAATACCACGGTCTTCAAGCAGCAAATTATCAAAAATTAAACAGATAGCTTAATTGCTATCACTTTCTTATTTTTATGTCTAAAATTAACCAATTACAAGAAATTATTGATTCATCCGAAAATATAGTGTTTTTCGGAGGAGCAGGCGTTTCAACAGAAAGTGGAATTCCTGATTTCAGGTCCGAAAGTGGAATATTTAAAAGTTTGGAAAAATATGGAGACACACCCGAAAATTTAATTTCACACACTTACTACATGGATCACACCGAAGAGTTTTTTGATTATTATAAGGACACTCTTGTTTTTAAAGATGCCAAACCAAACCCCGCACATTTTGCATTGGCCAAATTAGAAGAAACCGGAAAACTGAAAGCAGTCATTACTCAAAATATTGATGGCCTTCATCAAAAGGCAGGAAGTAAAAATGTTTTAGAGTTGCATGGAAGTATCGAAAGAAATTACTGTCAAATTTGCGGAAAAGAATATGGATTAAAGCATATTTTAGAAAGTGACGGAATCCCAAAATGCGAATGTGGTGGAATCGTTAAGCCAGATGTAGTGTTATATGAAGAACCGTTAAACAATGCTACTTTAAGTTTTGCAATCGATTACATACAAAATGCAGAAACATTGATTATTGGCGGAACATCACTTGTAGTATATCCTGCTGCAGGACTAATAAACTATTTTAATGGAAAAAATTTGGTTTTAATCAATAAAAGTGAAACCCAATATGACAACATTGCAACACTAGTCATCAACGATGCTATCGGAGAGACTTTTTCCCAAATCAAAATCTAGGGACTCAGGAATCAAATCTATTCCGTCCAATTGATTATCGCATCTATAAACAAGAATTTCAACGCCTTCCTCAAATGCCTCATTTAACGTTTCGCTAAACAGGGGGTCATTTTCCCAGTTTGGTCTGAAAAAATTACCGGCAGGATGTTGAATCAGGAAAAATACACAACAACGATTTCCTTCTTTTTTAAGTTTAATTAACTCTTTTAGATGTTTTGCACCCCTTTCAGTAGGAGCATCGGGAAACCTTGCTTCACCATCAATGATAAGAGTGACGCCTTTCACTTCTACAAAGCAAGAATCACCATTTGAATTTTCTAAGTATATATCTATCCTAGAATTATCCACACTTTTTTCTCTTTGATGATGATTATAACCTACAAGTTCATTTATTTTGCCTTCAACAATAGCATCATATACAATACTGTTGGCTTGCTGTGAGTAAAGTGATACCAACACACCTTTATTTTCTACAAAATGAAGTGAAAATTTTGTTTTTCTGTTTGGATTATCAGACGGCTTAAGCCAAACTGTAGCATTTTCAACCAAAAGCTCCTTACACCTACCAGTATTTGGCACATGTGCAATTTCCAAATTATCATCGACTTCAACCTCTGCAATGAATCTATTCGGCCTTGATTTAAAAATTCCCTTAACATAGTCCATTTTTTATCACACTGCCTATGTATGAAACCAAATCTGTAGCGGAAAAGCCATTACCTTTAACATTAAATGCCTCTTCACCAGCAAGGCCATTGATAAATGTTGCCAAACTAGCCGAATCAAAAGAAGATAAACCCTGGGACAATAAGCTGGCAGAAATACCTGCCAAAGCATCGCCAGTTCCACCAACTGTCATTCCAGCATTACCACTTTTATTGATTTTAAACTTATTGCCAGACAGTATTAAGTCATATTTTCCCTTAACAACAACTGTCCCATTAATTTGTCTAGCGATTTTTTGGAATTCAATAATATTTTCATCAACTTTAGAAAAGTCATATGAATCAATATCCAATTTTAAATCATCACCAACTTTAAAAAATGATTTGAACTCGAAAATATGTGGTGTTAAAATTATATCATCACGATTTTTAATTAAAGATAATTCAATCTGTTTTAGACTATCCGCATCCAAAACAATCGGTTTTTTAATTTTAGTAACCAGCACATTAAATAATTTGGAGGTTTCATCATCGATTCCAGAACCTGGACCAATTAAAATAGCATCAACATTTTCGCTTAACTCCAATATTTCATCCAAATGCTTTAATGATAATTTTTCACCTTCAAGAGATTTAACTATCAAATCAGGAGATGTTGATTTGATGGCATCAGCCGCATTTTGAGGAGAAGCAACATAAACCAAATCTGCACCCGCACCAATTGCAGCCATTCCCGCAATAGCTGGAGCACCAGAATAGTCCTTGCTTCCACCTACAACAAGCAAACGACCATTATTTCCTTTATGAGATGATGAATCACGATTTTTTAGCCTTAAAAAATCACCATAATTAACGAAATATTCGGCTTCAAAAGGAATTCCAATATCTGCAGTGACAAGACCACCAACAAGTTCCTCATCAGCATCCCGAACTCCAGTTTTTATTTTATGGAAACTTATTGTATAATCAGGTACAACTGCCAAATCATTTACCTCGCCGGTTAACGGATCCATTCCGGACGGAACGTCCACACTTATCACAATGCCTTTGGATTCATTGATTATTTCAATAGCTCTTTTAATGTTTGTTTGAAGATTACCCTTAATTCCCGTACCTAAAAGTCCATCAACAATAACATATTCCGAATCTGCATTCTGAGCAATTTCACAAGAGTCTATGTCCTCTAATGTTTTTAAATTGAATATATTTAAACGTGACAAACGAGGCTTCATATTCTGCAATATTTCAAGATTAGTTTTTGAATAAGGAGACCTAATATTATCATTTAACATGTAAATATCAACATCATATCCCCTGTTCAATAAGTAACGTGCAGCAACAAATCCATCACCGCCATTTCCACCAGAACCTGTGAAAATAACAACTTTTACAGGCTTGGCAAAAGTATAAACCGCAATTTTACCAACCTCTTCAGCCAGAGATTTTCCCGCAGATTCCATCAAACATAATCTTGACAATCCCAAATATTCACAATTATAGTCTGTAACCATCATATCAATCGGATGCAAATAATCACCTTAAATTAAATATAAGTATCGGATATAAATATAATTATCTTAAATATAAGGAAAAAGCATATGAGAAAAAT
>ONUN01000176.1 GCA_900320955.1 uncultured Methanobrevibacter sp.
CTTTTTCGTTTAGTTCTTTGTATGTTAGTGTTGCATCTGTTGCAACGAGTGCTATTTCATCAGGTTTTGTTTCTACTTGTTTTTCGAAACGTTTGTGTATGAATGGTGTTTCTACCGGTATGAATTCAGGCAGTGGCCTTTCAGTTTCCAATTCAATATCCTTAATCATGAACTCTTCAATATTGCTTTCCATAATCTGTTTTAAAGTAATCAGGATGGAATTTACAAATGTTTCAATATATTCCTGGGAGTATAATTGATCATTGTATTGTATGAAGAATTCGACATTGTCTTTAGTTTCATTCACATCAAAAACAATTTTGTAATTGGTTTCAACGGTATTTACATATTCAACTTCGTAAGTTTTGTTGTTGATTTCTATTTTTTCAGAATCTAAATTGTGATATGCATAGAAGAATTCCGGTTTTAATTTAAATTCCTCAGCAATATTTGCATATGGATAATCACTATAATTAATAGTGTCTTTCCAGGTATCTGAAACTTGTTTTAAGAATTCTTTAACAGTTTGTTCTCTGTTTTCATTGATTGATACAATTGGTAGTGTTTTTACTAAAAATGCTTGGGTATTATAGTAATTAGGATTTGCCCTACCATTGAAGATTGTTGTTAATAAAGTTTTGTCACTGAATGTGTATTTGTTTAAGGTCAATATTGTACTTGCCATGACCAATACATTAGGACTTATTTTATTATTGGAACAGAATTCGCCAATTTCGTTAGGGTCAATGTTTTTGGATACCGGTTTCAAGATTCCTTTTTCCTGGTCTCCATTTAAGTCAGGTGTTAGGATTGTTGAATCCACTTCATGACTTAATTGTTCTTGGAAGTATTTTTTAGATAATTCGTAATGTTCACTGTTTTCATTTTCTTTTTCAATAATGCTGTTTAGATATCCGTCGATAGTTTCTTTTTCAAGCTCTTTTCCATCATAAGCATTGGCAATATTGTTAAATAAATTATCAAGAGATTCCCCATCAGTAATTATGTGGTGAACATCTGAGAACAATATTGTTTGTGAAGGAGTTTTATAAATCTTAAACCTGAACAATTGATTATTTTCCAATTCAAATGTTTTCACATTTTCTTTTTCAATTTCTTCATCAGTAATGGAATCCACTTCAACAATAGGAATGTCTTCAATTGCAATTGAATCATCTGCATTAGTTCTCCATCATATGTGACAAGTCTGGTTTTAAGATATGGATATGCTTCAATTGTAGTTATTATAGCTTCTTTTAATTTTTCAGCATCAACGGAATTGTCGAATTTGATTGTGGCCGGAAGATTATATTGTGCCTCTTCGGTACTTTGGATACATTCGTAGTAAACTCCCAATTGATTTGAAGTTAATGGATAATAAACTGTATCTTTTGTTGATTCGATTAATGCATCTAAATCTATTCCATCTTCTTCGATGTTGTCAATTTGTTTTGCAATATTTTTAATTGTCGGATCATTTAACAGTTCGATAATGTTTAAGTTAGCATGCAATTCTTCATAGATGATTGCATTTAACTTCATTAATGTTAATGAGGTAAATCCTACAGCGTACAAATCATCGGTTGTACCAAATTCTTCAGTTTCGGTAAGTGTTGAAGCAATGCCCATTAATATTTCTTCAGTTTCGGTTTCAGGAAGTGTTAATGATAACTTTAATTCTGGTTCCGGCAATTGTTTAATGTCAGTTTTTCCATTTGGTGTTTGTGGCATTTCATCCAATTGCATGAATACTGTTGGAACCATGTATCTGGTTAATCTTTCTTTCAAGTATTCTTTTAAATCATCAGTATCAATTTCCTCTTCAGCTGTGAAGTATGCACAAAGGTGGTCGTTATTATTGATTTCTTTAATAACAACAGCATTTTGCTTTATTTTCGGATATTTTCCGATGTTGGATTCTATTTCTCCGATTTCTATTCTTAGTCCTCTGAGTTTGATTTGGTTGTCGATTCTTCCTTTTATGTCAATTTCACCGTTAGGTGTTTCAATTGCATAATCTCCACTTCTGTAGTAAGGTAAGTCATTGATGGTTAAGAATACTTCTTTGGTTTTATCATCTAAGTTATAATATCCTTTTCCGACACCGGGACCTCCAATGTATAGTTCTCCCATTACTCCTTGTGGTAGTAGTTTACCGTCAATGTCTCTTACGTCAGTAATATAATTTTTTACTGGTGGACCTACGGTCAAATCATTAACATCAGTCACAATTTTGTTGTTTGAGGTAATTGTAGTTTCAGTTGGTCCGTAACTGTTGTATACGATTGCATCACTGTGTTTTATAAGTTCTGTGTAGGTGGATGCTGAAAATTGTTCTCCACCAATGAATATACATTCTATGCATTTGATTGCTTTACAAAATGAGTCAACTTCAAGGTATGCTGCTAATCTTGATGGAGTTACATCCATTACTTGTGGTTTATGCTTATTGATTAATTTTACTAGTTCTGGTGTGCTTTTAATTTCAATATCATTAGCAAAAATTAATTCAAGACCGCCTGTAAGACTTGTTAAAATATCTTCCAGAGCTACATCAAAAGAGATTGTGGTCATACTTAAAAGCCTGTCATAATGTGTCTTAGGATAATCTTCTACTAAGTTACATATGTTTCTGTGGCGAATCATTACTCCTTTTGGATTTCCTGTAGATCCTGAAGTGTAAATCATATATGCCAAATCATCAGGGTCGATTTCAACATTTGGATTTTCAGTATTTTCTTCTTTTAAGAGTTCTTTTATATCTATTGATTCATCGTTTGTTTCGTTTGAAATGATATATTCTGCTTGACTATTTTCGTAGATGTAATCAATCCTTTCTTTAGGATATTCTGTATCCATTGGTATGAACGCACAGCCTGCTTTTAAAATACCCCATATTGATGCAATTAAATCACTAGTTCTTTGAAGTTTAATTAAAATGTTATTTTTAGGTTCAACTCCTCTTTTAATAAGGGCATTTGCAATACGATTCGCTTTTTGGTTTAGTTCAGAATATGTAAATATTTCACCGTTGGAGACAAGTGCAGTTTTGTCTGGATTTTCTTCAGCTTGATTTTCGAAACGTTTGTGAAGATATGGAATTCCAAAATCAACAAATTCGATATTTTCCTGCTCTTGTTCAATTGCAATGTCGCAAATGCTTAATTCATTTATGTCATTGCTTATGATTTGGCGCATGATTGTTTCAATGCTTTTTAAAAATATTTCAATATACTCATCAGAGTATAACTGGTCATTAAATAAAAGGGATAAAGTTATCTTGTCATCATCTTCGATGATTTTTAAGTAATTGGGATATTCATTTTCTGAAACATCATATTTCAAATCATCATTGTAGTTATAATAAAACTCTAGTTTTAAATTTGATTCGGAAAGCAAATCTTGACTTGACACATCTTGATAAGTCAGGGTTTCCTCGTAAGTTTCATTAATTCCATCCAAGTAACTTTTAACGGAAATGGTTCTGTCATCAGTTTTAGATGCGAAAGGGATGTTATTTCCGTAGTATATCAATATTTCTTTTGTAAAGTTAAATTTGTTTAAGGTTAATATTGTACTTCCTAAACAAAGTGTATTTAATGATATTTCATTATTCTGTAAGAATTCATTCAATTCTTCTTTTTTTATTTCTAATGTTGCCTTTTTTGGTTTTCCGGTTTCTTTTTCTCCGTTAATATTTGGAGTAATCATTGAGGACTCATCAAAATCGGCAATTTTTTTATAAAAATATTCCTTGAATTTGTTTACATCTTCAATTGTCATAATATCATTTCTCGCTAATTGTTGATAATATAACAATATATTTATTTAACATATTTATTAAATATTGTGAATTTCATTGATTTTTTTGAATGAAATCTCAATTTTTATGGATATGTTATTTTGAAATTCAGTAATGTGAGTTTGAAAATTTTAAAAAGTAGTGTTATTAAATTAATGTATTTTGCTATAACTAAAATAAAAAAATAAAAAAGGAGGAAAGGGATTAATTTATGCTTGATTTTCCATTTCCTCAAATTTAGCAGGGAAATATGTGTCTACTACATATTCAAGCCCATATTTTGAGAAAGATTGCTGTTCTGCTTTCTTACCAATTTTATTTCTGTTTGCCAGAATTCATCTTTATACCTTGGGTCTTTAGAAAGCTCTTTTAATCTCATTACGTCAACATCTTTGAGTTTATCTGTAGGCAAATCGTAGTTGATAATATCTGATGCTGTTACTCCAATAAATTTAGCATCAGGTGTAGCTAAATCTTTGTTAACGTGAGCTAATTTTGCACTTCCTGAGATAATAACTTGTGCAATGTGGAATCCCCAAGGGTCTCCGTCGTTACAGATATAAACTGGTAAGTTAAGTTCTTCATTAACTCTTTTAAGGAATCTCCTAGTAGCACGGGCAGCTTGTCCTTTTAGACCCACAATTAATGTGTTGAATCTTTTATGTGCATTTTCTTGAACTAACCTGTGAAACATTCCCATGGTTTCCACAGCTAATACTTTATCCACATTATGTTCAAGGAATTCAACTTGGTCAATTGTTGGTGATATTGTATAACCTGATTTTCCAACATTTGCCGCATTAAGTTCTACTTCATCAAAAAGGGTAATGTCCCCATAAACTGATGCTCCGTCTTCTTCAGGCATTAATCCTAAATCTTCACGGGTAGTTCCTAAAGTCACTTCTAAATCTTCTCCAACAATGTTGGATTCTTGTTGTGTTTTAAAACTAATTCCCCAACCTTCAGAAACATAATACATTTCCCTGATGGTAGCGGTTTTTTCACGGGCTACAAGGTCTTTACAGAAATTAGCTACATAAACCATTTGACCTAGTTTTCTGATTTGTTTTACATTACCTAAAGATCTTCTTCCGTATCTGTCTCCTAATACGTAATATCTTTTAGCATCATCATAAACAATATTTCCAGTACC
>ONUN01000012.1 GCA_900320955.1 uncultured Methanobrevibacter sp.
CATCATCACTAATTCTTTGTGCGCCAGCATTTTTTAAGATACGACCGACTGGTGCGATTGGTAATTCACTCATAATGACACCTCCAATTAAAAGATAGTTCGCAATAGTATATAAAGGTATCGGTAAAACTGAATATTCTACCCCCATAGTTTAGTAGTGCAATTATCATAATATGCTTTTGAAAATTAAAAAAAAATATAGGCACTATCAATAATTAAAGGATAAAAATAGGCAATAATATGAAAATAAGAAAAAAATAATATAAAATAATTATCGTTATAATAATTCACTTTTTAGATAAGTTGCAGTTGCCTGAGTTATCTTTACATCAACGAAGGTTCCCAATTCAGCATCATCAACAATAACGGGAATGTATGAATCTGTTTTTGCAATGAATCCTCCTTTAGAACCTTTTTCTACAACCAACACTTTTTGATGAGAACCCACAAGTTCCCTATTTTCCTCTTCAGTTATTTGTGATTTAATTTCTGATAAAAATTTGGATCTTTCTTTCATAACTGGGCGGGGAATCTCTTCAAGTGAAGATGATATTGCACCTTTTCTGTGCTGGTATTTTGACAGGTGAATCAAACTTGGCTTGACTTCTTGAAGCAACTTGACTGTCAAGTCAAAATCATCATCGGTTTCTGTCGGATAGCCCACAATAACATCCACAGCCAATGTCAGACCAGGAATTTCACTTTTGAATTTTGAGACTATATCCAGATATTGCTCTATGGTGTGACCCCTTCTCATTTCTGATAAAACCTTATCACTGCCAGATTGTATTGGTAAATGGATGAAATTATATACCTTAGGATATTTCATAGCATCGATGATTTCATCAACATCATTTAAAATGTTTTTAGGATGCATCATTCCAACACGAACTCGAAACTCCCCATCTAAATTAGCCACTTCTTTAATTAAATCAGATAGCTTTTCACCACTGTCACGGCCAAATGCCGCAGTGTCTTGGGCAGTGAGTTGAATTTCACAGGCTCCATTTTCGATTGCTTCTTTTGCTTCTGAAACAATATCTTCAATAGGATAACTATTTAATGGCCCTCTGGCAAAACGAGTGCAGCAGAATGTACATGCTCCCAAACAGCCTTCACATATCTGTATGATATGAATCAAGCCATCGTCCTTAATTTTAGGAACACCTACCTTGCTTTCTTTTGTAAATCCGGTTTCTCGAATGACTTCACCGCAGTAAGTTCCCTTTACAACATCAGCAGACTTATTCAACTGATGAGGTCCAATCCATGAACAGTTCGGTCCGATTTTCTCCAGTTTTTCAGGGTCAATCTCGACCATGCACCCGCTGACAATAATCTTTTTATCGGGAAATTCATTCTGAAGCTTTTGAATTTTATAAACCACCTTGTTTTCAGTAGGCAACTTAACGTAGCATGTATTTACGATAATAACGTCAGCTTCTTCAATGGAATCAACAATATCTATCTCATTTTCAACAAGCACACCAGCCATGATTTGTGCATCAGCCTTATTGAATGTGCAACCGTAAGAATCAATATATACTTTCATAATTATTCTCTAATAGTCTTTTTAAAAATGTATTTTGTTAAATCATAGTCAAAATTGTTGAATTTGACTGGTTTTGAATAAACTCTTCTGATTACGCCTGCTTTGGCAAAACCTGAAGTGAGCTTTCTTTCTTGGGTTTTGATGACATGCACCTTAACGATATGGTTTTCAATCTTGACGATGTCTCCAGGGGCGATTTCAAAGTCCCTATCCAAATCCAGTTTATAGGAATCAACATCCCCATGCAAGTCTACTGAAAAACCGATACGGGCAGGAATTTCAACAGAAGATGCCCAGATAGTATCAATATCTTCAATTTTAGACTTTTTCAATCTTTTATCATTCACTTCAATGCTTGTTACTTCAACTTGCCCCAAATCTGAAAGTAAAACATCCCCTACCTTCAATTCGTCACTTGGAGATAAATCAATAGTGGTTTTATGAGATTTATCCTGCTCTGATATAATTAGCCTATAAGGTACGGGTTTTTTTACTGAAAACATATCCTTAAAAACATGACCGCATGATTCACATCTAAGCAAATATTCTTCCATAATCTTTTTCTTAGATGACTTTTGCTTTGAATTTAAAATTTCAATATCATCAGAACCACATATTGGACAATCCATTTTTTATGCCTCCGCTTATTCCTCTTTATCGTTTAAATAATGGTTAACCAATCCACCATCTTCTAAAATATTTAACATGAACTCTTTGAACGGTTCGAATGTAGTTGACTCTCCGGTAGTTTCATTGACCAGCATTCCTTTTGACAAGTCAATACTTAAAATATCGCCATCTTTTGCATCGATATCAGAAACAATTACCGGCAATCCTATATTGATTGCATTTCTATAGAATATTCTTGCAAATGATTTGGCCACAATAGCATCTACACCTGCTGTCTTAATAGCTACTGGTGCCTGTTCCCTTGACGAACCACAGCCAAAATTCTCATCAGCTACAATAATGTCTCCTTTTTTTACGTTTTTAGTAAAATCCGGCCTTTCACCTTCCAGAACATGGTCTGCCAAATCCTGAGGATTGAAAGTCCTTAAATATCTTCCGGGAATGATTACATCAGTATCGATATTTTCCCCAAAGGTCCATGTTTTTCCTTTAATTATATCCATAACTATCACTATTAAAATAAATATATAAAAAAAATGAAGGTATTCGGGAGTTACCCAAATACAAAATTGGTTTTAGGTGATTTTTGTTAATACAGTTTATTTGTTACTTTTTAAAGGTTGAGCGAATTTTTTCTCAATACCTTCACGATACATTGAATTCATAGTACAGAATGGAATAATTCTACCGTCAGGGGTTGCATAATGAATTACACATTTTTTAACCCTGTCTTCATCGAAGTTGAACGGATCCATGAAATGCATACAGGAAATAAGCATTGCATCTTTGGAGAAGTCTCCTAAAGCGTCATAATCTCCTCTAGCGAATACATTTATTAATATTTTTGTAATTTCCAATTCTTCAGGAGTTCTGCTAGTGTGAACCATTTTAGGAAGGTTTCCAGTTAAACCAGCTAAAACCCTTTTTCTGGAACCGAATCTGCCAGCTTTGAGTTTTTCATTATATTCCTTCAATTTATTGAACAAATCATCGACATCTATGAAATCAGTAATTGGAATCAGTTTGTCCTTACCAGGACCATCTGTTTTTTCCCTGAATACATAAGTTGCAATTCCACAGTGCTGATGACAGTTTAATGTAACTTTAGCTGTATCTTCCTCATCCAAAAGAGATATAAACTCAGCAATTGGCTCAACGGAAGATGGTGGGTAAAATGAATCAGTTGGAACCTGACCGTCAGTGACCTCTTCAATAATGTTGACAAAGTCAGGAATTGTTATTCTTTGCTCTTCAACATGTTCTGAAGGTGTTCTGCCTGCAAATGAAACAGGTTGGAAATTGACACCATAAATGTTTTCACTGTGGTCAAATGCAAATTTAATGATATCCCCAATCTGATCGTCGTTGATTCCTTTAACCAATGTAGGGACAAGTACAATACCCAATCCAGCTTTTCTACAGTTTTCAATAGCATCAAGTTTGAATGGAAGTAAATCTTTACCCCTATTATTAATGTAAGGTTCTGGAGTTACACCATCAAAAGCAAGATAAACAGTATTTAATCCAGCGTCTTTTAATTCTTTTGCCAGACTTTCCTTTTTAGCTAATCTGATACCATTAGTTGCAATTTGAACATGAGTAAAACCTTCTTCTTTTGCCATTTTAACAAGTTCAACAATGTCTTTTCTAACTGTTGGCTCCCCACCGGCATACTGGATAGCAGGACATGGATGAGGTTTTAAACTTCTTAAATTTCTAAGCATTTGCCTGATTTCATCCTGTGTAGGTTCATATTTGTATCCTGCAGCAGCTGCATTAGCAAAACAAACCGGACATCTTAAGTTACACCTGTTTGTTACATCAATCAAACCTAAAACGGTTGAAGTTTCATGTTTGGAACATAATCCACAATTGTTCGGACAAGACATTTCATCAGGAACAGATGGATTATCAACTTTTGTAATGGATGGTGTATACTCTTCCATTTTATTATATAACTGATCATCACCCCAATAAGTGTTGATAAACTCTCCATGCTCATCACAAGTTTTTTTGATAAAGATTTTGCCGTCCTCATCATAAACTTCAGCACTTAAAGATTTACCGCACTCTGGGCATAAACTTTTAGTATCCTTAATTTTCAAAAAAATCACCCTTACGTGTAATGTTGCATTACGAATGCAAAATTACTATAATATAATATATACAATATTTAAATTTTATCATACTTTGTATTTATACTTAATTGGAAACTGTAATAATGCATTGTAAATTCTCTCTTTTTAAAAGATATTATTATTTAATATACATAATGTACAAAATAATATTATATCTAATGAAATTTATCCTATTGGGGGGAATATATGTTAGACAATTTTTTTAAATTAAAAGAAAATGGAACGGATTATAGAACCGAAATAATTGGAGGTATTACCACATTTCTTGCCATGGCATATATTTTAGGAATCAATCCTACCCTGTTATCTGAAACTGGAATGCCCGCAACAGGAATATTTTTTGCAACAGCAATCGGGTCTGGAATTGCATGTATTGTAATGGGATTGCTGTCAACATATCCAATTGGATTGGCACCCGGAATGGGAATTAATGCTCTGTTTACTTATACTATTGTACTTAATATGAAATACTCCTGGGAAGGTGCACTAGCTGCAGTATTCCTGTCAAACATAATCTTTTTAATACTTACTGTTTCAAAAATACGAGAAGCTATTTTAAATATCATACCCCTTGATTTAAAGTTGGGAATTGGTGCTGGAATCGGATTTTATCTTGCATTCATAGGACTTTCGTCATCAGGAATAATAGAAACGGATCCAGAAACATTACTTACATTAGGAAACGTACTTTCACCACCAATATTTCTTGCTTTAATTAGTATTTTTATTACTTTAGTATTATACCTTAAACAAGTAAAGGGCGGAGTATTCATTGGAATGATTATTACAGCAATAATTGGATTAATAATGGTATCATTAGGATTTGGTGCTGGAAATGAATTAATGCCAACAATGCCCGAACATGCAATAACAACAACATTTGATTTATCATTATTCGGAGGATTTGCAAGAGGCTTTGGAGAATTATTCTCAAACATACCAAATTTAATCATGATAATATTTTCGCTTGTGTTTATCAGTTTCTTTGATGCAACAGGAACATTAATTTCATTAGGCAGACAATGTGGATTTGTTGATGAAAACGGTGAAGTTGAAGGAATTGGAAGAGCATTATTGTCCAATGCTCTAGGTGGAATTATAGGTTCAATATTTGGTACAAGCACTATCACCACATATATTGAAAGTGCAGCAGGTATTGGAGTTGGGTCAAAAACAGGTTTGACAGCTGTTGTAATAGGCATACTATTTATTTTATCAATTTTCATTTCGCCGTTGATTCTGTCACTATTTACGGCATCAGTTACAACTTCCGCTTTAATACTTGTGGGAATTCTAATTATTTCACAATTAAAAGATATTAACTGGGATGACCTGGTAGTTACCTCTTCGGTATTTTTGACAATTCTTATGATGGTATTAACCTCTTGCATTTCCTTAGGTATGGCATGGGGATTTATAACCTACGCCATTGGAAAAATTGCTACCGGAAAATTCAATGAAATCAATGTGGGAGTATATGCTCTGGCAATAGTATTTGGAATTTATATATTCGTTGGACTTTAAACTCACTTACGTGAGTTTAATCCACTATTTTTAATAGTGATACCAAGCCCATAACAACTGCAATCGTCTCAATTACCGATGATGAAAAAATCCATATCGTATTGGATTGTCCAACATATAACACTTTCAAAAAGAACAAACACTCTAAAGTAGAGGATATTTTCTATAATATCAGACATAACCTGGTTGAAACTTAATTAATATATACTACTTTAAACAAAAAATAATTAGTAAAGAAAAATTGGAGAAACTATTAATGGACATTCAAATATTTCTACTGGGTTGTCTTACAACATTATATTTTATCCTCCCAGCTTATTTTTCAAATGGAGGAGCACTAGCATTTGGTGGGGGAACACCAGTTGACTTTGGAAAAAAAGACAGCACCGGCATTCGCTGGATAGGAGACGGAGTAACTTGGAGAGGTTTAATTGCAGGAACATTAATCGGAATGTTAACCGGAGCAGTTCAAGGATTATTGGCTCCAAGCATACTATCTGCAATAGGACCATACATCATAACCCCAATAATAACCGACGTCAACAGCGGAATATTAATAGGATTCTTACTTGGTTTTGGTGCGCTTGTCGGTGATGCATTAGGAAGTTTTCTTAAAAGGAGACTTGGAATCGGAAGAGGAAAACCTGCACCGTTTTTAGATCAATTAGATTTCATAGTAGTTGCATTAATATTTGTTTCACCAGTTGTTGAACTAAATCCATTATTTATAATAGTTGCAATTGTCCTGACAGTAATCATTCATTTAGTGGCAAATGGTGCTGCTTATTTGCTTGGTTTAAAAGACGTGTGGTATTAAAAAAAAGTAAGAAGATGAAAAATCTATAAAAATTTATTCATCATTACGGCAGTACCTACAGCAGGTGCAACGGTACATTCATCATCACTCAGAATATCACCCATTGATTTGACTTCAAGGCCTAATAATTCGGCTGCTTTTTTATCGAGAATGTCCTTGCCCAAACCAGTAGTGACAATCAAATCAAGGTTTTGTGTTTCGTGAACCTGTTTTAAACCATCAGCAATCTGTTCAATCTGTTTTTGATGGATAAACTTACACATTTCAACTATTTCACCCATAGACAACATTTCCAAATCCGCGCAGACCACACGGGCGATTCTTTTGGCGCAATCGATTTTTGATTTGGACTCGCCGTCAAAGGTATCACAAATGTAATCATCTTCACCGATTAAATCCAAAACTGTATAGACATCGGCTGTTTGTGCAAACAATTCAGAAGCAACCCTGTATTTTTTTCCATTCAATTCAACATTATCCAAAAAGCTTGCCAGGTTAGTTCTTAATGTTCCAGTGTAGACCAGCTCACCTGTAGCGGACCTGTCAAAATCGGATTTTCCTATTGCACATTCCATACCGTCCTTAATTGGAATGATATCTGTTGTGGTACTTCCTGTGTCAATGAAAATACAATTATCGGAAATTAGAGTGGCAATTTGGGCAGTTGCAATCCAGTTTGCAGCGGCTGCCTTGAGGGGAGTCTTTTCAATTTCTTCTTTGGACATCATTCCGTCGATTCCCACATATGCAATCGGACAGTCAAATGTTTGTTCACATTTCGCTACAACGTCCAGAACCCCATCTTTTTTAGTATCGTAAGCGTCAACCAGTTCAGCAGTCATTGAAATTCCAACAGCATCGATTTCACCAACTGGACAGATATTTTCAATCAATTCAACAAGAACTTTAGATAAGTCATCATTATTGCTCCACATTGGAAGATATGCAAAATCAACTTCGATGTTTTTTATTTCATCCTCTTCAAAATCTATTACTGCCAAATCAGTATTTGCTCCACCAATGTCAAAACCAGCTACCTTCATAATTAAATTCTCCTAATTTCCAAATTATCTCCTGATTTTTTAAATTCAACTTCGCCGTCAAGAGAAATATCCACATCATCAATATTTATTTCTCCATCAGCCAACTCAATAATTGTTTCGCCTATGTTAAATTTAGCGACTTTCTTCAATCCAACATAAGGTGTTGTAAATCTGGAGTTTATTTCCAAAAGATACACAGAATAGATATCTTGTTCATCAGCATTAATCAGCAGGTCAACGCCTACAAAACCTTTTAAACCATCAATGGATTCAACAGCTTTTGTAGCTATGTCAAATGCTTCCTGCTTATATTTACTTTCAAAAGGCAATTTTCCACCAAAATACATTCCCTTATCATTCTTAAGCTCAACGAACTGTTCATTCAAACTTATCGGAATCGCCTTTTTGCCGTCTGACAATAAACTAACGCTTACATCTGTTCCTTCAACATATTCCTGAACTATGACTCTGGAACCCGGCTTGAATATCTTATCCAAATCCAAAGTCAAATCCCCAATATTTTCGATTATTACAATATCTTCACAATCTACACCCATTAACGGCTTGATAATAAGTTTCAATGGAGTTAACGGGTCTTCGGATTGCCATTTCTCATGCAGATTTTCAATTGCTCTTTTCCAGTATCCCTTTGGATCTATCTTGAATCTGAATGTTCTAGGCTGCGGAACAATATTGGAAAGCGCTTCATATGTTTCAAACTTATCTGAAGATATTCGGCATGCTTCAGCTGATGAATTATACAGCTTAACATCATTCTCTTCCAAAATTCTTGAAATGTTGTAAAGGTTATTGCCGTTTTCGGCAGCTATAAAAATGGCTTTTGTGAAATTTGAAGCATTTTCCTCAAGCCAATCCACAACATCCCCATTTATTAAAATGGGATTTACATTATCATAGTCTTTTACATTTTCAGCATATGCTTCATTAATAACCAAATCAACATTAAAATCCTTCAAATCACCTAAAAGTGAAAAAATCAATGATTCTGCTTCAGAAATTATGCATTTATCATTTTTGCCTGAAGCGGTAAAATATTCAAATGCCAAAATGGAATCCTTATTCTCTTGCATCATAACTAATCACCATACCCTTTATGTTTAAATCATCTTTTGGAAAAATCATTCTTTTGCCGTCAAACAGCAGATGTATCAATGCATTTTCCTTTTTCTCAAATTCCGAGACAGTGATGTCCTCTTCTATCTGTACCATTTTCCTTGTAAAGGAAGTCATTATATCTTCCGGAGCAGTAATATTGAGCAAACCGTCACCATAACATTTCTCTATAGCATCAACTGTTTTTATTGCTGCATCACCATCACCATATGGATTTTTGGCGTTTTTCATTTTTTCGCAAAATTCCCTGTCGTTTAGAATTTTATCCACATTTTCCAGGATGGCTTTTTTATCGGCTCCAACAAGAATATTTCCACCTGCAGTTACAGTTTCCGGCCTTTCAGTATTATACCTTAATGTCAGTGCAGGAACATCCAATGTGATTGCCTCTTCCTGAAGACCTCCTGAATCCGTCAATATCAAAGATGAAAGTGAAGTCAGCTGTAAGAAATCAAGATAACCTATAGGCTTTATGATATGAATATGTTCAAGGTCATTGAGCTCATCGAACAGACCGAAATTTTTTAATGTGTTTTTGGTTCTTGGATGAATCGGAAATACAATGTTCACATAATCCAGTTCCTTTAAGGCCTTGACAATGCTTGTCACTCTTTTTTTATCGTCGACATTTTCAGCCCTGTGCATTGTCAATGTTATGATATTGTCCATGTTTTCAATATCCAAATCAGCCAGTGCCTTTTCTTCAAAACCTTTTTTCTTGGCGATTTCGAGATGTCTAAAGCAGGCATCAACAACAGTGTTTCCGGTAATTATCATGTTTTTTCTTGAATAGCCTTCAGCTAGAAGATTGATTGCTGATTCTTCTGTTGGAATAAAAAACAACTGTGAGCAAACATCGGCAGCTCTGCGGTTAATTTCTTCAGGCATTGTCAAATCAAATGACCTGAGTCCGGCTTCCACATGACCTACGGCAATGTGTAATTTTGCAGCAACCAAAGCTCCCGCAAGGACAGCATTGGTATCTCCCTGCACAAGCACAATATCAGGTTTTTCCTGCAACAGAACATCCTCAATACCTTTCATCATCAATCCTGTTTGCTTACCATGAGTGCCTGATCCGACATTAATGTTATAATCCGGAGTCGGAATTTCCAAATCCCTGAAGAAATTGTCAGACATCTCCTTATCATAATGTTGGCCAGTGTGCAACACAATCTGACTAATGCCCCTTTTAGATATTTCATCAATTATTGGAGCCATCTTGATGATTTCAGGCCGTGTCCCTAAAATAGTAGCTACTTTCATTATTATCACTAAATAATAGTTTTATAAAAAATTACATAAAAAATTTATGAAAAAAAGAAGTAGTAAGATTAAATCTAATGAAAATTTAACAGATTAGGTAATTTACCATTGTCCACAATTACATTTCCTATTAAAAATGAACCTACAACAACACCAAAAGCCAAACAAACAGCAATCATAGCAACATTAAGGAAAAATGCTTCGATAATTTCCATTATAGGAAATTTAACATTATTTTTAATATTATCCACAACTACAGATATAAAAGGAATCAATGTCATTATCAAAGAAAATACCAGAATGAACGGAATTGCCCTCAACCATAAATTGGAATCGTTATGGTTTACTGCAAGGTACAAACCCAATATAAAACCAATAGCAATACTTATGATAGAAAATTTATCAAAAATATCATAGACTTTTCCCATTAAATCCCACCAATTAAACTATATATAAACATCATTTAAACTTTTTACTATTGACTCGCGAATGGCATATCGTTTTTGAAGGTCGCTTAATGAATCGACCAGATCCCGTTTAAATCTCTCGCAGGCATAATCATCATACCTAAATTTAATTCCATCATAATGAATATCCATAAGAATTAAATATTCAGCTTCCATAACCTTAATGTTGGCACGTGGAGCATCTGAAAGAGGATTCAATAAATTTTGGACATCATCCAATGTCATCTTGCCTATTGCAACATCCACAAAAACCCTCATCATCTTTCTTACCATATTCCATAAAAACGATTCACCATAGATATCAATAAAAATTGGAGATATTGTATCATGCAAATTCGGGAATTCCCTTTTATGATAATCCTCCAAATCGACTTTGGTGACCTTAATGTCATCAATTGTTCTTGTTGTTGTCTTTTGAAAACGCTTTGTGAAATTAGTGAAATTATGAGTCCCCTTAAATATTTCAGCGCATTCTCTGAGCTTGTCAATATCCAAGTCCTGAAACAGCATATACCTATACTGCCTCATTTGGGCATATCTTGGCTTGAAAGCATATCTGACAGGAGCACTAGCTAAAATTTGAATATCATCCGGCAGAGAATTATTAATCTCATTTACCCTCACATCCTTTTCCGATTGGAAACTGATTACATTACCTAAACTGTGGACGCCTGCATCGGTTCTGCCTGCTATTCTGAATCTGGATTTTTTTAAATCATCAATATAGTCAAGTTTGCGCAAATGGTAAATAAGTTCCTCTTCAACAGTCCTTAAATCAGGCTGTCTTTGAAAACCGTGAAAATTAGTTCCGATATATCCAATTTTTAATGCTGTTCGCTTCATCACTTATATATTGAATATTCTGTAAAATAAACTTTAGGAAAATTCGGAGGAAAAAATAAATAGCTATGGCAAATAGCTATTTATATATGGCAGTATTATTACATTAATGCCTCCAGTTTTAGAAATTGAGGAGTTTCATTTCCAAGTGATTATAGGAAATATAATCTTTTTAGATAAGTTATATGCCTCACAAATCATTCCCATAAACCATTGAAAATGAAAAGGAGATAATTAAAATCTGATAAAGCTAAATCGTGTTTTTGCATAATTTTAATTATCAAAATTACTTAAAAACTTAAGTAATCAAGTTAATATAAAAAGTAATAAACATATAAATTTTATTAAATTATTTTTTCGATTAATACCGGCCATTTTCATTAAAAAGAGTTATTTACCAATGATTTTAAAAAATTAAAAATAATTCGAAGTTTTAAATGAAATATAGTATTTTTAGAGAAAATCCACATTGGAATAATACTTTGATTATTTTAAAAAACACTTAAAAATTAAAAAAAAAGATTAAATAAAAATTAAAATAAAAAATTAATAACAAAAAATACGTTTTTAGATAATATAAGTAAATTTAAATAAGGATTATTGAATTGAAATGAAAAAAGCAAATATCCAAAGTAATACTTTTTTAAAAAATAATACTACTTAGTTCAAACATTTTTCCATATGTGTAGTTTCATCATAGTCTTCTTCTTCCAGAACTATTTCATAACCCATGGATTTCCAAAAAGGCAAAGCCGCATCGAGATATCTGTGAGTATGCAAATAGATTTTACTGTATCCTTCAAGTTTGGAAAACAATTCTATTTTGCCTACAATTTTACGGGCAAGACCATGTCGCCTATAATCTTCATCAACCATCAGCCTCCAAATGCTGGCAGTATCCTCTTTAGAATACATTCCCCTAAAATATTCATAATCCTTGTCATAGGCCCTAATTCCTGCAGTTGCAACAATCTTATCACCATCATATGCAACAAAAAAGCTATTGTAGGAAGGAACAATATAATATTCTTCAATATTCTCTATATCATAATGAAACCTCATGTCTGGGCCAATACCATATTCTTTTTTAATTTGACCATACAAAAAAGATTTGACATCTTCTATTTCAGCGCTGTCGCTGCTTATTTCCCTAATAACAAATCCCATAATATCACTTAAAAAAAAGAGAAATAAAAAAATCACCTATTCCTGTGCAGTTTCAGGATTGAGTAATTTTTCTACATTTTCCCCAATTAAATCAAACAATAATACTACAATCAACAAAGACATACCCGGATAAAATGCCAACCACCAGTATCCGGAAGACAAGTAGTTCATTGATTCTGCTAAAATTACACCAATAGCAGGTTCATGAGGTGGCAAACCGAATCCCAAGAATGTGATTGCAGCTTCATGCATAATTGCATGCGGAAACATTAATATTACTCCAACAATAATCTGTGAAACTATTAATGGAAATATATGTTTGGTAGCAATCCATACTTTAGATTTGCCCAGATTTTCCGACAGATGAATATATTCTTTAGTTCTAATCTCTTTAACTTCAGATCTTAAAACTCTTGCAAGAGGAGTCCAATGAGTTAAACCAACACCCATTACAACACCCATTATTCCCCCACCAAACATTATTGAAATAAGTATAATTAAAAGAATGTGAGGAATTGAACCAAATAAATCTATGATTCCTGCAACAGTTTCATCTGCAAATTTATTAAAACTGGAGAATAATCCAAGAACAATGGAAATAAAAGTACTTACTACAGATGCAATAAAACCAACCATTATGCTTAATCCAAGCCCTGCAATTGTACGTTGAAGCATGTCTCTTCCCATCCAATCAGTTCCGAAAAGATGTTCCAAAGACGGCATCTTATTTGCATTGATAAAGCTTGTAGGAATATCCTTGATAAAATAACCTGAAATAAAGATAGATATGATAACTATTGCAGAAAGTGCAATGATTACTAAAGTTTTAGTTCTGAGATTTGCGGGATATAAAAACCATTGCCTTTTATCATCCCCCTGTCTTTTTTTAATCATTGAACTCACTCTCCTTAATTCTTGGGTCAATTAAGTAATATGATAAATCTGCAAGCAAGTTTCCAACAAATACGAATATTGCACTGAATATTACAATTCCTAAAAATAATGGGACATCACTGCTGAGACCTGCGGCTACAGCCGTTTGTCCGACACCTGGATATGAAAATACCTGTTCCACAAGCACTGCCCCACCAAACAGTTCACTGAAAGACAAAAATTGTAATGTTACTGCAGGCAATAATATATTCCTTATTCCATGATTTTTTACTAAATCCCAACCTTTTTCTCCTCTTGATTTTGCAAACAATACATAATCAGAAGATAAAACTTGGATTAATTCATTACGAGTATACATTGCAATTGGTGCTAATCCCACAAGACTTAATGTTAATGCAGGAAGAACAAGTCTTGATGCCCATTCCATAAATGTAGCATCAGTGCTTCTTACACCTATCGGAACACCAAATCCTATTGGGAACCATCCTAAATAAACAGCAAATACCATTAAAACAAGCATTCCTACCCAAAATGAAGGAGCTGATTGAATAGCATAACAGTAAACTTTTACTGCCTTATCAATCCATGACCCTTTGTTTTTACCGGCTACGACACCCATGGCAAAACCTATAACTCCACTTAATATCCATGAAATGGCCATCAAAACTAGGGAAGCTGAAGCTTTTTCAAATATGACATCAATTACCGGTGCACGATATATCAAAGAGGTTCCAAGATTACCCTGTAGCAAATCCAACAACCAATGGAAAATTTTGGTGGTCAATGGAACATTTGTACCAAAATATTCTTGAAGAATCTGTCTTTGTGCTTCTGATACTGCAGCTTGTCTTAAATATGCATTGACTGGATCAATAGGGGATAAATCTAATAATACAAAACTAAAAATTGCAACAGCAATAATTAGTATTACAAAACGTACTAACTTGTAACCAAAAAATTTCAATAATTGATTTTTATTCAAAAATAAACCCCCTTAAATTTTTTAAAAAAAAATAAAAAAAAGGAAAAAAGATATTGAATTAAGCTGTGGAATTGGTTCTTGTCCAATCACAGATGTTAATTAAAATATCATTTCCTAAACCATTAGGCTGTTCACCAATATCGATTCCATCTTTAATGAAGTAGTTGTAGTCATAATTGACTAACCATACAAATGGAGCATCTCCAGCTGGTCCCCAACCTCCACCATTAACATTAGCGGATTGAGACCATAATGTATTTGCTGCATTCAAATCACTGGAATGCATTGCATCATCCATTAATTTATCGGAATCAGTATTGTTATATAAGTTAGGGTTCATATAGAATCCATCAGCCTCTTTACTGTGATATTGTTGATAGACGGATTTATATGGGTCTGGGGAAGTTTGTTGCATCAATGCAGCTGAAGAATACATGTTTGCATAAATTGTATCCCAGTCAGCACCGACTAAGTTAACTTCAATTCCTATTTCTTTTGCTTGTTCAGCAAATACTGTTGATAAGGATTGTCTGTCAAGATACTTTGGAGGATAGTATAAGTCAAAGGATGCTTTTACACCATTTTTCTCTACGATTCCATCACCATCAGTGTCTTTCCAGCCCCCTGCACTTAAGATTTGTTTTGCCTTGTTTACATCACTGTCATTAACTTTAGCGGCAGGATTTACATAATCTCTTGTATCTACACCAGTATACTCCGGAACAGCGTGTCCTGAGAATATTTCATCACACATTTTCTGACGGTTTACTCCGACATTTAATGCTGACCTAATCGCCTTATCAGCAGTTACGTTGTTACCTATTTTAGCAGTTCCATTCCAAGATTTTCCAGTGTCGTTTTGGTAAGGTAAAGATACACCTTGTGCCCTACCTGCGGATTTTTCAACAAATTGATATCCGTCAACACTTTGGTTTAATGAAGAGGTTGCTACAGGAACTACATCAACCTTACCAGATTTAGCTAATTCCAACCAAGTTGATTCTTCAGGGAATAAAAGAGTGAGTTGAGTAAAGTACGGTTTTTTATCATAATAATTAGGATTTACTTTGAATATAGCTTGTTGGCCTTTATCCCAATGATCCAATACATAAGGACCAGTACCTATTGGATGTTCTCCATAAGTCTTATTGTCATATGAATCGGAAGGAATAATACCGACATATCTTAAATCGTAAATAAAGGTAGATCTAGGTTCAACCAATTTAAATTCAACAGTAGTCTTATTTTTAGCAGTTACATTACCTATGTTAGTTAAATCCAATTCAGATTCAGTGTTTTTTGCAGTGTTAAATGTAAATGCTACATCTTCTGCATCAAAAGTAGAATTGTCTGAGAATTTAACGTCATCTCGAACATTTACAGTCCAGGTTTTTCCATCACTACTTATTGAGTAACCTGTAGCGAGGTCAGGAACAATAGTTCCATTTTTATCTGTTTTGAATAAACAGCTTTGTACTAAAGGATTATAATTTTGGTGTCCACATCCCCATCCAACAAGAGAGCTGAAACCTGCTTCAGGCTCAGGAATATTACTGTGCGCAGCTACAGTTAAATGAGTAGGATCATTATCACGTGAACCACCCATTAATGCAAAAGCAGCAACAATAATAACAATAATGGCGACAACACCAATAATTATCATTGTTTTTTTATCCATTTTCTTTCACCATAAAATCTATGTAAATATTAAAATCAAAAGTAATACTTTTAATACAATTATTACTCAAATAGTAATACTTTTATTATTAATTTTAATATCATATAATATATTTAATACATGGATATAAAAAGATATTTATTACTTTTAAAAATTGATTGATAATTAAAAAATGTTTATTCAAACAACTAAAGACTGCTGAAAAATAGACAAAACATTAAAAAAGTTAATAAAAATTAGTTTGTATCCGCTAAAACAAACACAAAAATTAACAAAAAAATTACTAAAAAGTAATACAAAAATTAAATTTAAATATAACCCCATGTAAATATTTCCCCATGACACTATCCCACGGCTTAAAGAAATACCTATTAAGTGAAGGAGCAACAGAAGTAGGATTTGCAGACATAAACAATTTTACACCAAAGAAAGGGCTGAACACAGGTGTTGTTTTTTATATAACATATCCAAAAGAAATTATAAGAAATATGCAGAATGCCCCAACCAGAGAATATGTTGAAGAATTGGTAAGTCTGAATTCCAGACTAGATGCATTGGGAATGAAATGCGAAGAATACCTAATTGCCCAAGGTTTTGATGCTTATGCCCAAACAAAAAAGAGATTGGGAACAGATTTTGGAGAGTTTAACTCATTTGAACTTCCCCACAAAACCATTGCAACACGTGCAGGGCTTGGATGGATTGGAAAATCTGCACTATTTATAACAGGAGATTACGGATCCGCACTAAGGCTGTCTTCAGTTTTGACAAATGCTCCATTGGATACTGGAAAACCCATAACAAAATCAAAATGCGGAAAATGCATGGAATGTAGAGATGCATGCTTAGGAGGAGCAATAAGTGGAATTGAATGGAATTCAAAACTTAAAAGAAATGACTTTTATGATGATAAAAAATGTGAAAAGTATGCATTAAAAGTTTCTGAAGAAAATTTAGGAAAAGCAGATACAGTATGTGGAAAATGTATCTTTGCATGTCCACATACTCAGAAATATATAAAAAAATTATAAATATATAGCATAGCTAAAATCATTTGATAATTGAGAGATATCTAATTTTTGTATTTCTTTATCCATATGTACGGTTTCAAGCTCATCATTGGCATCAAGAGCAACCACAAAACCCATTTTTGTCCAAAATTCCAAAGCTCCATCCAAGTTTTTATGAGTATGCAAATAGATTTTGTCATAACCTGCTTCATTTGCAAAATTTTCAGCTATGGAAAACATTTTTGAAGCCAAACCACAACGCCTAAACCTTTCATCAACAAATAATCGCCATATGCTGGAAGTGGTATCCTTTGAATATAAATGCCTTAACTCTGGAAAATCCTTATCATAAGCCCTAATGCCGATTGTAGCAATAATCTCACCATTGTCATCATATGCAATAAAAAAACTATTATTTATAGGATTAATATAATATTCTTCTATTTTTACAATATCCTGATGCCATTCAGGAACATAATCATAGCCAAATTCTTTTTTAATCATCTTAAATAAAAATTTTTGAACATTAACAATTTCATTTGGATTATTGGACATTGGTCTAATTTCAACATTCATGACATCACCATCATAAAAAGTATTACCAAATATATAATAATTAATTTAATTAGTAATACTTTTTAGCAAATTTTGAATAACTTTAATATTGATAAAGTACAAATTAGTATATAAAATTTGTCATTTTAAATTTAAAGGTGATTTAATGGAGAAATTATTAGATGTTGAAAATGTTTCCATTTCATTTATTCAATATACTCAGGGATTAAATCAAAGAGATTTAAAAGTTATCACCGATTTAACCCTTGACATATCAGAAGGTGAAATACTGGCAGTATTGGGTTCAAGCGGATCTGGAAAAAGCCTGCTTGCACATGCAATATTTGGAATACTTCCTGAAAACGCAAACTTAAACGGGAAAATCAAATACAAAGGAAAAGAACTAAGCCAACAAGACAAAGAAGAAATAAGAGGAAAAGACATAGCACTAATACCACAATCAGTAAACTTCCTCGATCCACTGATGAAAATATCCGACCAGGCAATAGGACACACAGAAAACGACGAAGAAAAGAAAAACAAAAAAATAAAGCAAAGAGAAATCTTCGAACACTACAACCTAGATCCCGAAGTGGATGATATGTATCCATTCCAGTTATCCGGAGGAATGGCAAGAAGAGTACTCGTCTCAACAGCACTACTATCAAACCCAAAACTAGTCGTAGCAGACGAACCAACACCCGGACTAGACCAAAAAACAGTAAAAGAAACACTAAATCACTTCAAACAAATGAAAGAAGATGGAGTAGGAGTACTGCTCATCACACACGACATACACGCAGCACTTGAAATCGCAGACAGAATAGGAATATTCTACGCAGGATACGTAATCGAAATAGCCGAAAGAGACGACTTCACAGGAAACGGAGAAAACCTCCTACACCCATACACCAAAGCACTACACAAAGCACTGCCAGCAAACGGATTCGAACTCACAAAAGGACACCAACCACTACACGGCGAAATACCACAGGGATGCCCATACTACGACAGGTGCGAAATGAAATTCGAAAGATGCAAACATGAAAGACCACAACTTCTTGATCTTGGAAACAAAAAAATACGATGCTTCAAATACGAAGAAGGTGCATAAAAATGGAACTAAAAGCAACGAACATTTCATTTAAATATCCCTCATCAAAAGAATACATCTTAAAGGATATTGACATCAGTCTGGACAACACCAAAATCACAGGTTTAGTCGGAGACAGCGGAAGCGGAAAGTCAACATTGTGCAAAATTCTTTCAGGATACGTTAATAAATTTGAAGGTACGGTAACACTGGACGGTCGGGAACTGCCCAAAAAGGAATTCTGTCCAGTCCAGTTAATCTATCAGCACCCTGAAAAAGTAATGAATCCGAAATGGAAAATGAAGGATGTTTTGGATGAATCCTGGATGCCTGATGAGAATCTATTATCAGAGTTCGGTATTCAAAAATCATGGCTTACAAGATTTCCGCAGGAACTATCCGGAGGAGAACTTCAAAGATTTTCCGTTTTAAGAGCTCTGAATCCGAAAACAAAGTTCATAATTGCAGATGAAATGACCACTATGCTTGATGCAATCACACAAGTGCAAATCATAACATCAGTAATAGATATTGTCAGACAGAGAAATATGGGAATGCTGCTTGTAAGCCACGACATGCCATTGGTTGATAGAATCTGTGATGAAGTAATCTATTTGAAAGATATTAATGGTGTCTAATCATTAATATCCATTAATTTTTTTATCTGCCAGTCAGCCCAGACCATAGTAATATTGTTTGATACGACTTCACCCAATACAATACCCATCCAAGCCCCCCATACGCCATAACCTAAGACAACACCGAATAAGACTGCAAAAAGTATTGTAAAACCTGTTTCCCTCATAATGGTTTGAAACATTGCAGTCAATCCTTTTCCAATTCCCTGGAAAACATAAGTTGAAGCAACTCCAACGGCCATTGTCGGATAATAAATCACTATCCATGATAGAAAGCTTGTAAGTTCCGGAGCTATTCTGACACTGCTGCCGCTTGATGCGAAAACATGAGCAATATCACCTGCAAATACATTAGTTAAAACAGCCACAATTAATGCGATTACAATTGAAACCTTCATGGCATACCTATGAGTGATTTGAATATTCTTATAATTTCGAGCCCCATAATTGGCTGCAATTACAGAAATCAATGCTGTTCCGATAGCTAAAAGAGGTGTTGTTCCTATTGTGACTATTCTCCATCCTGTTGAATAAACCGCTACCGAATCAGTTGACCCGACATATGCCAAAAGTGCGGAAAATACGGCTGCAAAAAATGCATTGTTTAAAAGCTGAATACTGGCAGGGATTCCAACTTTGACAATATCCTTTGAAATATCAATTTTAAACTTGAAATTAGTCAGATACGGCTTTAGGAATGTATTCTTTTTAACATAAAACCAATACAATAAAATCAGAATTACAAGCATTGATGAAATGACTGTGGCTATGGCCGCACCTTTAACGCCGAGATTCAATGTGTAAATAAATATCGGATCCAAAATCATGTTTAAGATGGCTGAGGCAACCATTGCATACATGGGTCGTGTTGTATCCCCTTCGCCTCTGAAAATACCATAGAGGGAATTTGAAAGGATGACAAATATCGAACCTACCAAAATAATGTTTCCATAATCAGTTGCATAGCCAATTGTTGAGCCCGCACCCATCGAATTCAATATTGGATTCAATAAAATCAATAGAATTATTGTTAAAATTATGGATACTATTATATCAAGAAATATTGAATGCATAGACGCATTGTCTGCCTTGGATTTATTTTCTTCGCCCAGATATTTTGAAATCGCAAAAGCAGCACCTGCCCCAAGACCGTTTCCAAAACCAACTAAAATCATGAATACCGGTGTGAAAAAGCCCACACCTGCAAGAGCATCAGCACCAAGGCCTGAAACCCATGCAGCATCAATTAAATTATAAAAACTAGATATAAGCAATGAAACAATAAGAGGTATTGACATTCTGATTAATGCCCTTTTTGGATTTTGAAGCATTACGTCAACATTATTTGATGAATCATTACTTAACATGAATAAATATTAAAAGTTATTTAGATATAAAATTAGTTATTTGAGATTTTTGCCAAGCAATGCCTCACAAAAATCAATGAAAGCCATGTTTTTTTAAAAAGGACAGAATTCTTCCCCCAACACGGCATCATCATTTAGAATTATTTTTTAGATTTTTTTAGAAGATCTTCTAGGTTTTACTTCTTTAGCTTCTTTTATTTCAATTACTTTTTTTTCATCTTCGTCTTCTTGGTCTTCTTCGTCTTCTTCAAGTTGTGATTCAGCATTTTCTTTTATTTCTGCAGCCCTATCTTCTGCATCTTTTTTAAATGCCATTACACTTGCAACATAATCAGCAGTAGTGTCTTTTACAACTTTTGACTCCAATATCTTTTTACCAACGATTGCAGTAGCAAACCCTGCTGCAAAAATAAGTGCACCCTTATGTTGATTACTAAAATCAAGAATTTCTTTTTTAACCATTATATCACCTACTTAATATTTAGGCATTCCTAAATATAAATAGTTTATTGATTTTGACATCAAAACAAAAACAATGTACAAAGCCATCATTACTCTAATTTTATACTGAATGAACTGAAATTTAATATTAACATCCATAATTGTTTTAATCACTGCTTAAAAAGATAATAATATAAATCATACCATATCAGTCTTAATTTACAACTGTTTTTTTATTGAGAATAATCAAAACTACTTGAAAAAAATTTAAATATTTTTTTCAATAAAATAAATCACGTGATATTATGAAAATCAATAGAAAAAGCATGTTGTTCATTGGAATAATAGCAATAGCCATGCTATTAACTGCAAATGTAGGATTTGCTAGTAACAATAGCGATTTAAAAGAATATAATTTTGATTCATACTTCAAAATTGATGTTCCAAAAGATATAAACTTTGAAAAAACAGACGGCAATGCCACTGACAATATAACCTTATCAAAATCTTACAAGGATGATGATAAAAAAATTAATGTTGCATATTTCCAAACAAAAAATAATGCAAAAGACGAATTGATTAAGTATTATAAGGATATGGCCAAAAATAGTTCATCCATAAGCATTAACGATGTAAATAATGCCACAGTTATACGCTTTGGAGATGAAAACACTTATGGAGATATTGAATATCATGATATGGCGATTGCAGGTAATGCTACACAATACATTTTAGTTCAGTGCGACAACCATAGATCTTTCACCATTCCAATTCTAAATGAGTTTAGAATAACAAACAAGGTTAAACCTAAATCTCCAACACCAACAGACATCATCAATGTTATAATACCTACAATTGCAAGAACAGCACACAGGAATTTAATTGCAATAGCTAGAGTGATATTCTGCTTGATAATTCCCATTGTCTTACGGCTTAATGAAAATAGATATGGGAGTTTTGAGATATCATCCTGCATTAAGGCAACATCTGCTGTTTCGATAGCCACGTCGGATCCTGCTGCACCCATAGCAATACCAATATTTGCACGTGCCAAAGCAGGTGCATCGTTGATACCATCTCCAACCATGGCCACATCCCCAAATTTATTTCTGATTGTATCCAAAAGGTTTAACTTATCCTGAGGAAGCAAATTAGCATATACATAGTCAATTCCAATTTCTGATGCTACGCTTTTTGCGGCAAGCTTATTGTCACCGGTAAGCATAATGGTTTGAACTCCTTGACCTTTCAAATCAGCCATTACTTCTGAAGCATTGTCTCTGATTTTATCAGACACTGTTATGATAGCCATAAGATTTTGAGCATTTCCAACAAATATAACAGTTTTTCCTTCAGCATAACTTTTAATCTCATCCATTGATATATCAAATGAGCTTCCTTCAATCAATGGCTCATTTGCAGCATAATACTGTTCACCATTAATATTTGCAAGAATTCCTTTACCTGGAACATTCTTAAACTCTTCGACATGGTCCAAAGCAATGTTCTTATCATTTGCATAATTTACAACAGCCTGAGCTATTGGGTGTGAAGACTCTGATTCCAAAGAAGCGGCAATTCTAACGACATCCTCTTCAGAATAATTCTCATCCAATACTTTAATATCGCTTAAATTAAGTTTTCCTTCTGTTAATGTACCTGTTTTATCAAAGATAACTGCCTTAATATTACGCATTTCCTCAACATAGGTACTTCCCTTAATGATTACTCCATTTCTTGTAGCTGAAGTGATTGCAGATACCATTCCGACTGGTGTTGAAATTAAAAATGCACAAGGGCATGAAATTACCAATAGTGAAAGAGCTTTATAAACCCAATCAGATAAGTTTTGACCCAATAGCAAAGGAGGAATCAATGCAACGCAAATAGCCCCAATCATCATGACAGGAGTGTAATATTTTGCCACCTTTTCAACCATAGTTTCTGTTTCGGATCTGTTGAGCTGTGAACTTTTTACCAAAGTAACAATCTTTGAAATCATTGAATCCTTTGCGGCTGTGGTTACTTTGACTTCCAGATAACCGTCCTCATTAACTGTACCTGAAAAGACCTCATCCCCAACATTTTTTAAAACCGGAACACTTTCACCAGTAATTGAAGCCTGGTTGATTGATGAAGAACCAAATACAATTTCCCCATCCAAAGGAACCTTATCACCCGGTTTTACGATTAC
>ONUN01000071.1 GCA_900320955.1 uncultured Methanobrevibacter sp.
CTTTATTACCCTATGAGCCGTGCGCTCTAACCAGCTGAGCCACCCCGGCATCTAACAAATATATATATTTTTATCATTACATTTAAAGTTTTTGTTTTTATGGCTTTTTTTAGAAATTTCATTAAAAAACATTAAATTTAATAACTCATAAAAAAATATAATTTATTATAATGATTTTTATATCGTGATTATTATGAGTAAAGTTAAAGATATGTCATTAGCACCGGAAGGTGTACGTAAAATTGAATGGGTTCAAAAACACATGCCTGTTTTGGAACACATCAAAGCCGAATATGAAGAAACCCAACCTTTCAAAGGAATTACTATCGGATCATGTTTACATTTGGAACCTAAAACAATCAATTTAGGTTTAACTCTAATGGCTGGTGGAGCTGAAGTTGCAATGACTGGTTGTAACCCATTATCCACTCATGACGATGCAGTTGCAGGAGCAGCAGATCTTGGTTTAAACGTTTATGGTTGGAGAGAACAGGACGATGAAGAATACTACCAAACAATCAACATGGTGCTCGACCACAAACCGGACATTATCATCGATGATGGGGCAGACATGATTATGGTACTCCACAACGAAAGAACTGACGTATTAAAACACATCAAAGGTGCATGTGAAGAAACCACTACTGGTGTACACAGGCTTCAGGCAATGCATGCAGACGGAGCATTAAAATTCCCAGTAATTGCGGTAAACGACGCATACACCAAATACTTATTCGACAACAGATATGGAACCGGTCAATCAAGTTTCGATGCAATCATGGGAACAACCAACATGGTAATTGCAGGAAAAACCGTAGTAGTATGTGGATACGGATGGTGTGGAAGAGGACTTGCACTTAGAGCAGCAGGTCTCGGAGCAGACGTAATCGTAACTGAAGTCGATCCAATCAGGGCTCTTGAAGCAAGAATGGACGGTTACAGAGTAATGACCATCAGAGAAGCTGTAAAACAAGCAGACTTAATCATAACCGTAACCGGAAATGCAGACATCATCTGCGGTGACGACTTCAAATACATGAAAGACGGATGTATGCTTGCAAACTCCGGACACTTCAATGTGGAAATCAACAGACAAGACCTTGAAGCTATATCAACTCAGGTAAAAGAAGTGCGTGAAAGTATTGAAGAATTCACTACTAAAGACGGACGCAAAATCTATCTTTTAGCTGACGGTCGTTTAGTAAACTTATCCGCTGCACGTGGACAAGGACACCCTGCAGAAATCATGGACATGAGTTTTGCTGTACAGGCATTATCTGCAAAACACATTCTCGAAAACGATTTGCCTGTTGGAGTAACCAAAGCACCTGATGAAATTGACTACTCCGTAGCAAGCATGAAACTCAAAGCTATGGGAATCGAAATCGATTCATTAACCGACAGTCAAAAAGCTTACATGTCAAACTGGCAAGAAGGAACATAAGTTCTCTTCTTTTTTTTATTTTTATGTCTTATTTTAGATACATTGACAACGGTGAAGGTCCAACCAAATTATTCATTGGCGGAGTTCACGGTAATGAAGGTGTGACTTCTTTAAAATTCCTTAAAAGGATTGATGAGAAAGATTTGTCTCCCGGACAATTCTATTTTTATAATTTCGATAAAACTGAGTATATTTCAACAATCAAAAGGGAGTACTATGAATCCGAATTGGGTTTGAAAATACTTGATTTAATCAAATACTTTGAACCGGACTTCTACACTGAGCTTCACTGTTATAATCTTAAAAACTATGATAAACTGACTTCAATGGAAAGGTACAAACGTACAGGCATTCCTCCATTGATTAAATTGGGAAACCATGTTCTGGTATCTTCTGTATCACCGCTCATCAGAATGACTTATTTTTCAACTGATACAGTTTGTAAAACCCTTGAATTTCCCTGCATTGAGAAATTAAATCCTGATGTTATAAAAGAATTTGGATTTGATAAGAAATTGGCTGTTGAATCCTATGAGGATTTGCTCAAATTAATACTGCAATCTCCTTCAAGACAGCATTTTGAAAAGGAAATGTTGGTGAGGTATAAACCTCAGGTTGACCTGGCCGTCAGATATGCCAAAAAGGTTTTTGGCGACGATTTTCCCCCTTACTAATTTTCAAAACCTTATATACTGTTGCACATGACAACATATTTAATGGGCCACTGTATAAATATATTTATTAACTGGGGTGAAACCATGAAATCAAAAATACTTCTTTTAGTAATTGTTGCACTTATTGTGCTTAGTTTTGGAATTGCTGAGGTCAGTGCTATAAGCAGTGAGGAATCAGCAGCAAATGAAATTTTGAATAAAAATAACACCGACAGTAAAGTATTGGTAGTGTATTTTTCAAGAACTGGGGACAACTACAACGTGGGAAATGTTGAAGTTGGAAACACAGCAATGGTGGCTTCCTATATCAAGGAATATCTGAAAGCGGATTCTTTTGAGATAGTTCCTGTTGAAAAGTATCCTGACAGTTATGATGAATGTACCAAGAAAGCTTCTCAAGAGCAAAAGGATAACGCAAGGCCAAAAATTCAAAACAAAATTGACAATTTCGATAAATATGATACAATATTTGTGGGATATCCTATTTGGTGGGGAGATTTGCCGATGATAATGTATTCATTTTTCGATGATTACAAGTTAGACGGTAAAAATGTGGTTCCGTTCAATACTCATGAGGGATCTGGTGATGCTGGAACTTATGAAAAAATTCAATCAAAGTTGCCTTCCGCAAAAGTCAACACCAAAGGTCTTGCATTAGACGGTAAAACCGCAAGAAGCGATGATGGAAAACAGCAAACCATACAATGGTTAAAAGGATTGGGTTATTAGATGAAAAAGATAGTTGTGGATATTCTATTATTCATTTTGATGTTGTTGGAGTTTTCAAGTATATACCTTCCTCCTGAAATTCACGAAATAATTGGAATATTGCTGGTAGTATTAGTGATTATTCATTTGATTTTGAATAGAAAATATCTCAAATCAATACCTAAAGGCAAATATAATCTTAAACGAATGGTAATGCTCGTTATTAATGTGGCTTTTATGGTGGTATTTATTTTAACCTGTATTTTTGGGATGTTATCCAGTCAATATACATTAACATTCATGAATATTGGAAATCTAACCACAATCTATCTTCACAAGATTTTTGCATATCTTGGAGTGATTTTGCTTGGTTTGCATCTGGGCATTAATCTAACTCCTATGTTTAACAAACTGAATAAAAGAAAGATTTCTTATGCATTATATTTGATAATAATAGTTTGTGGAATTTACTCTTTTTTTAAAGTTGATTTTTTAAATCATTTGCTGGGAAATTCAGGTTTCAGTTTAGTCACAGGGAATATTATTATTAATTTCCTTGAATATCTCAGCATTATATTGATGATATCAATATTTGCAAATATAATTTTTAAAAAATTAGATTGATGTTAATTAATGTTAATGATTCCTATATAAGGGTGGTGAGGAATCATCAACTGGATTCAAATAATGAGGTGTTAATAGCTATCACCGTTCCCTTACCAGCTGCCATTAACGTGTTTATTTTTTCTACAATGTGTTTTGTGGTGGTATTGTAGAATATTACTTGAATCATTTAATATTATATTTATTTTATTATATAATCTTTTGTAATTGTAATTAAAACCATGCATCCAGACTTCCTTGTGCGGAATTCAAATTTTTAAGTTTATCAGATGCTTTTATTACGCGATCTTCGGAAAATCCATGATCATAACATAAAAATTCTATAATTTTGTCCTGTTTTGGCTTTTCCCATTTGATTTTGTAGTCCGTATTGACATTATGGTTTAGGAAAATGTCTCGAACTTCTTCCAAATTATGGGCAGATTCTTTTTGAAGTTCAGCTATTTTTTCTTTTAATTGTCCATTTTTAGCCAATTTCAATGCTGTTTTTGCACCTACTCCTTTCAAACCATCACAAAAATCAGTCCCGATTAATATTCCCATATCCACTAATTCTTCACGGGTAATGTCAAGTTCTCTGAGAACTTTGTCCAATTCATAGAATTCCAAGTTTCCCAAATTTGAATTGATGGCCAGATTTCTAACTGCTCTTTTGGCTCCAAACAAAAGGCAGTCATAATCCTGTGAAGCAACTGCATATGCATCTCCATTCGCTACAAGGTATGCTGCCTGAGCTTCACCTTCTCCTTTCGCTTCAATGTATGGTATTCCCATCAATGTCAATAATTTTTTTGAAGATTCAATGATTTCCGGAGATAATTTGGATGATCTCATAGCAAATTTACGTGCTTTTTCAGTATCTCCTTCAGCTAAGGCCTGTTTATATATTTTTTCAGATTCTTCTCTTATTTCTCTTCTTTTTGCCTGAGTTTCACTTTTAAGTTCGGGCGCTTTTCCATCAAAAACATAAATTGGCTTAATGTCTTTTTCAATCATTGAAGAGTTTCTATACAGTATTCCGCTTAAGTGTGATGTTACATTCCCGTTTTCATCAGTCAATGGTCTTCCATCTCTTTGGCGGATTGTTGATAAGAATTGATAAAGAGTGTTAAATGCATCTATCGAAACACTTCTACCTTCCAAATCCTTAAAATTAATGTTTTTAGGTTCTACAATATCTTTTAATTTAACACCCATTTTAACACCTTATTCGTCTCTAAAATAACTTATAGGATATTTTTCTTCAGTCCATATAACTGGCTTTTTACCGTGCACCATAATATATCTGCGTGCAACCATGACTTCACTGGTGTGGAACAGTTCCTGCAATATAGGGCTTGGCTTTTCAATGAAAATTTCATTAATTTTTCTCATTGTTTCAATATTGTTTTTTGCCATTATGTTTCCTGTTGTGAGACGTTTATCAGCTAGATCCTTAAGAACTGCATCGCTGCATCTAGCTGTTGGAATGTATGAGCGTGCATAAACTAATGGACGGCCATTTTTGTGCACGATTACTTCCCTGGAATCTATTTCATCTCCAATCTCAACATCAAGCAAATCAACAATAGTTTCATCAGCTTTCATAAGATGTTGGTCCAGCACGAATAAATTGACTGTACCGTATAAAACATCCAATATTGGTGTAACTGGCCCTTTCAGTGATAATAAAATTTTTTGTGTAGTTGAGAGGGTTATATCATGTTGCTTTTCCAGTTCCGCTATTTTTTCTCGGGTTTCGTTTTGTAGTTTGTTCCCTTGATTAATCATTCAAATCACCAGTTCATATTTCTTTAAAATAGGAAATTGGGAATATTTCCTTAATCCACATAAGTATTTCGCCATTGCTGATAATAACATAGTCACGAGCCAGCATTTCTTCGTCTGTATTAAATATCTCTTTTAGTTTGTCGCTGGCTTTTTCAATATAAATGTTGTTTATTTCTCTTCGGGATTCTATTTGATAATTTTTCAGAATTCTTCCGATTGGTATATCTGCTCTAATCAAATCGGAGCATATTCCTTCACTGCATCGATATAATGGAATGTGTGATATTGCATATATTAAAGGCTGTTCGTCCTTATGCATTATAACTTCCCTAAAGTTAATTTCTGTACCGACATCGACATCAACCAATTTTGCATGTTCTTCATCGGCATCTTCAAAATGTTGGTCGAGGGTAGTTAAAGTAATCTTACCATATAATACATCTAAAATAGCAGTTATGGATCCATCGGTGGTTAACAGTATTTTCTGTGTATTTGAAAAGTTTTTGTTGTTTTCTTTTTCGAGAGTATTGATTTTTTCGATTAATCGTTTATTGGCTTCATTTTTTGATTTTTCCATTTCAATCACTTATAAATCTTTTGGATTGGTAATTACTCCAGTAATTGCTGAAGCAGCTACAACTTTAGAATTTGATAAGTATACGGAAGATTTTGGATCACCCATTCTTCCTTTAAAGTTCCTGTTTGTTGTGGATATGCAGACTTCTCCTTCAGATAACACTCCCATGTGTCCTCCTAAACATGGTCCGCATCCTGGATTACAAATGATTGCGCCTGCATCAATGAATGTTTCGATATATCCTTCGTGCATTGCCTGTTTGTAGATTTCACGTGAAGCAGGAAGTATCAATAATCTTACATCATCATTAATCTTTTTATTTTCCAGAATTTCACATGCATCTTTCAAATCGGATAATCTGCCATTGGTACAGGAACCTATCAGGCATTGGTCGATGTGTGTTCCTTCAACCTGTGATATGTCTTTAACGTTGTCAACATCATTTGGACATGCAATTTGAGGCTCCATATCCTCAATATCAAAGTGCATTTCCTTTTTATAATCACAATCCTTATCGGATTTGACAATATTTAATTCGGATTCACGTTTACCTGTTCTTTGGCAAATATAATCAATAACTTCACGGTTTGGTTCCATTATTCCGTTTTTTGCACCCATTTCAATAGCCATATTACACATGGTTGCTCTTCCTTCAACGCCCATGCTTTCGATAGTTTCTCCGCAAAATTCGGCAGTCTGATATGTTGCGCCTGCGATTCCAACATCTCCAATTATATTTAATATGATGTCCTTTGGTGCAATATATTCATTTAATTCGCCTGTAATTTCAATTTTAATGGCTTCAGGTACCATGAACCATGTTTTTCCAGTAGCCCAAACCATTGCAAGGTCAGTAGCACCCATACCAGTTGAAAATGCTCCAAATGCACCATAAGTACATGTGTGTGAATCGGCACCTACAATGACTTTTCCAGGTTCCACCAAACCCATTTCCGGAACTACCTGGTGGCAGATTCCCTCGCCGTGAATAAAGTTTTTAGTAATATTTTGACTTTTAATAAAATCACGACAAACCTTCTGAAATTCAGCTGAACCTATTGTGTTTGCAGGAATGTTGTGATCAAAAATAATTGCTATTTTATCACTGTCCCAAACTTTATCAGCCACTTTTTCAAATGTTTTTATTGCAGGGGGAGAAGTTCCGTCATGTGACATTGCAAGGTCAACTGGAATTTCGATTATTTCGCCGGGACTTACTTCATGGCCTGCTTTTTTTGATAAAATTTTTTCAGTAATATTCATGCTGTTACCTTATTTTTTTCTTTGTTTTTTGACTTGTCTTACAATTTCAATAAGCTCATCATCACTGACATCAAGCTCACATTCACTTAATTTTGCCCTTACAGCTCTGCATCCTGAATGTTTTCCTAAAACGAGCTGTCTTTTTTGACCAACTAATTCGGGGACATATGGTTCGTAACATAATGGTTCTTCAATTACAGCATCAACGTGAATTCCTGATTCATGTCTAAATACATTGTTTCCAACAACAGGCTTGTTATATGGGATTGGAAGGCCGCTTGCATTTGATACGAGGTCTGATAACTCCTTGATATATTTGGTTTTAAATCCTAAATCCTTACCATAAAGGATTTTTAAAGCCATGATAAGTTCTTCAAGGGAAGCATTACCTGCTCTTTCACCAATACCGTTCACTGTTGTGGATATTCCTTTAGCACCTGCAAGAACTCCTGTAATTGAGTTGATAACTGCAAGACCAAAATCGTTGTGGCAGTGAAGAGCTATATTTACGTCAATGTCCTTTACTAGCTCCCTGACCATATAGTCAATACCTTGTGGAGTAATTGCACCGGTAGTGTCGGCTATATGGACTCTGTCGGCCCCACATTCCTGAGCTTTCATGTAAATTCTTTTTAGAAACTCAATATCTGTTCTTGTAGCATCCTCTGCTGAAAATGCAACATATAAACCATGATCTTTAGCATAATCAACTGCAGTTTCACAAAGGTTAATTGCATCCTGACGGGTAATGTGCATTTTATGGTCTAAATGGATATCTGAAGTTCCTACAAATGTAATGATTCCATCCACATCACAGTCAAGGGCTGCGTCAATATCTTCAGGTTTTGTCCTTGTCAATGCTAAAATATCGGCATCCAAACCTTCGCTGGCTATTGTCTTAACGGATTCCCTTTCTCTTTGGGATACTATTGGAAAACCTGCTTCAATTTGATGAATTTTAAATTGGTCAAGCTTTTTAGCTATTTCTAATTTGTCATTAAGGCTAAAACAAACTCCGGGGGTTTGTTCACCATCTCTTAAAGTTGTATCATAAATAATAAAATCTTTTGGAAATGCTATTTCACATTCCTTATTATAATGACTTATAAAATATTGCAAATTATCACTTCTTAAATTTAATATATAATATTAATATTGCTTTGTCATATTATTATATGTTTTCTAAAAGTTCCATATAGGAAGTTCTTTCAAAACCTTCTGTAACGCCTAATTTCTCAAATAATTCAAAGATGCTTTTTTGAGCATCATCATAGTCATTGCCGTCTTCAAGAGAAATTTCTATTTCCATATAGGGATTCAAGCCTTCAACATCATCCAATGAAATTTCAAAATTTTCATAGTTGTAATACTTGCGGTTTTTTCTGACGGTTCTAACTTCTTTAAAACCTATTTCCTCAAAAATATCTTTTGCTTTGACGGCACTTTCAATTGTCATCTCAACTTCTTTTCTAGTTTTAGCATCTTTATTGAGTTTGGGACCCTTATAAGTAATAAAAATATTGTTGTTTGTTGTTCTAATCCTTAAAGCTTCATCTGTTTGTCCAAAATCCACTATCGGGCTTGCAAAATAGATGTCTTCCTGAAATTCTTTTTTACTTTTTACTGCACCTAGATTTTCTAGTCTCTTTTCCATTTCCTCAAAGCTATCGATTTTAGCTTTCACTTCAACTTCTATCATTTTTATCCACTAATTACTTTTTTGTTTTGTCGGTTGTTATATATTACTGAATTTTTCAATTTGCCTTTATAGTTAATATTTTTGTCAGGTTGTGAGAATAAATTATTAATTTTATTCATGTCTTTTTGTATGCCATTTGATTATTTTTCCTTCGCTTTTTTGAAAGCAATTTTACAATTCAAAAGCGATTTTTCTTAATTTAATAATTTATTTTTCGAAAATTAATTCAAACTTAATGATTTTATAAATTACCTATTGAAATGTAGTAACATTTATAAATAGGTATGTTCAATATACTGTTTTAATTTTATTTATATTAAAATACTTATTTTCAAATTTTAAAATTTTTAACTTTTTTTGCAATTTTTAATTTATGCTTTAAATAAACATACCTTTATATACTATTTAAATTAAATATTTTATTAGTAAAAATTTAACTGATTTTATGTTTTCTTAAATTTTACTTACTTATTTTAAAAACACAATTGGAGGTTTTAAATTGACCGATGTTGACATAAAAATTGAAAACATTGTTGCTTCTGCAAAACTTTCCGAAGTAAAGGAAGCTTTACCAGATGTTACTTTTAATCGTGAACAGTTTCCGGGACTAGTTTTTAAACTTAAAGATCCTAAAACAGCAGCATTAATATTTAGCTCTGGTAAGCTTGTATGTACTGGAGCAAAGTCTATAGATGATTCCAAATTGGCAATCAAGAAAACTGTAGACTTAATGAGGACTGTCGACACTGACATTCCTGAAGAATTTGAAATTAAAATTCAAAATATTGTGGCTTCTGCAAACTTGGAATCCACATTAAACCTAGAAGCAGTAGCTTTAGAACTTGAA
>ONUN01000095.1 GCA_900320955.1 uncultured Methanobrevibacter sp.
GCCTAAAGAAGCACCTCTCGCACAAGAAGCTCTTAAAGCTTTCCGTGATGCTTTCGGATATGCTCAAGCACCATTATTATTCAACTATGCAAGACTCATCGAGTTATTAGCATCTGCTGAATGTGCTGCTGCAGCATTAGAAGAAGATTTATCTGGTCAAAAATTCCCAGATGAATTAGAAAGAACTGAAGGTAAAGGTGTAGGTATCGTTGAAGCTCCTCGTGGTACTTTAATCCACCATTACGAATCTGATGATAATGGATTATGTAATTACGCTAACATTGTTGTAGCTACAATCCAAAACAACCCAGCTATGGAAATGGGTATTCACCAAGTTGCTAAAGATTACATCAAACCTGGTGTAGAAGTAGATGACAGTATTTTCAACTTAATGGAAATGGTTATCAGAGCTTACGATCCATGTTTATCTTGTGCTACCCACTCAATGGATAGCCAAATGAGATTAGCTGAAGTAGATATTGTAGACAGTGAAGGAAACCTCATTAAAAAATTCTAAATTTAAGGGGGTTTTTATAAATGATAGTATTTAATGAAGATGGCTGTATAAAATGTGGTGCTTGTGAAGGTACTTGCCCTACATCAGCTATTGAGGTAACACCTAGCTCTATTATTCACTGTGATACTTGTGGCGAAGAGCCTAAATGTGCTGACGCTTGTCCACAAGGCGCATTAAAAGTTGAAGAATATGAAGTTACTGAAGGAGTAACTCAAAAAAGATTAGTATTCAACTCAGTATTATGTGACTCCTGTGGTAAATGTGAAGAAGTTTGCCCACAAGAAACAATTAAAGTTACTGGTGAAAAATTAAAAGAAGTTGAAGGATTCTGTGTAATGTGTCAAAAATGTGTTGACATTTGCCCAGTTGATGTAATTGGAATTCCTGGTGTAAAAGAACCTGCAGAATATGAGTTAGATCTCAATGGAAAAGGTCCTGTTTACATCAAAGATTGTGTTGGATGTGGAACTTGTGTAGAACCTTGTCCTGTAAGTGCAATCACTCTTGAAGAAATCGGAAGTCCTGTTACTGTAAACGATGACTGTATCAGATGTGGTTTATGTTCACAAACCTGTCCTTGGAATGCAATATTCATTGCTGAAAAAATACCAGTCAAACGTTCTAAAGAAATCCAATCTTTCACTTTCGATTCCGCTAAATGTATCGGTTGTAACACTTGTGTAGAAGCATGTCCTGGAGATTTCATTGCTGCTAACAGTGCTAGTTTAACTGTTGCAATCCCTAGTGTATGTGCTGCATGTGGTTTATGTGTAAAACTTTGTCCTGTTGACGCATTAGAAATTGATGTGGAATGGGGTGAAGGTGCACCTGTTGATGCAGAAGGTATCGGAAGAGATGTAGAAAAATGTGATTTCATTGGTGCATGTGCTAACAAATGTCCTACTGAAGCTATACGTGTAGTTACCAAAACTGGTATGTCCTGCCCAGCTTTAGTAGAAACTGATGCTGAACCATCTTTCACTAGTTGTATTAGATGTGGAGCTTGTGCTTCAGTTTGTTCTAACGATGCATTAAAAGTTGAACAATACGAAGTAACTATTGATGGTGAACCTGTAACCAGAGATAGGATTTCATTCAACCCATCTAAATGTGACCAATGTGGTGACTGTATCGACGCATGTCCATACGATATGCTTCATAAAACAGATAATCCTAAATTACCAATTGCAGGATTCTGTACTTTATGTGGTCAATGTATGGAAGCATGTCCAGAAGACGCATTATGTTATAAATAGGTGTGAAAACACACCTTTTTTATTTTCTTTTTTTTTAAAATTAGTTAAATTTTATTCATTACTGTTTTTCCATTGACAATTGTCATTATTGGCATTCCTATGTAATTTAGACCGTCAAATGGAGAGTATTCTGCTTTTGTTTCAAATTCTTCAATATTGAATGTGCCCTCTTTTTTCAAGTCAATTACTGTAAAATCAGCATCTTTTCCAATGGCTATTTTTCCCTTATTCTCTAATCCGTAGACTTTTGAAGCATTTTCAGAAAAGATTTTAGGAATCAATTTCAAATCTATATTTCCCTTATTTACTTCTGTTAAAAGCAGTGGAACTATAGTTTCTAGATTTGGTATTCCTGGTGATGAATTCCAAACGCCTTTTTGTTTGTCTTCCATTGTGTGTGGGGCGTGATCGGTTCCAATTATTGAATTTTCATCCAAATCGCCAATGTTTATGCTGTCCTGTTTTTCTCTAAGTGGGGGATTGGTTTTTAGGAATGTACCATATATATTGTATGCTGAGTTATCAAGCAATAAATGATGTGGTGTAAATTCCCAACTTACTGCCTGCATTTTACTTGCATTTTTTGCAAGACTTAATGATTTCCTTGAGCTTAGATGGCATATATGTAAAGATAAATTATTTGCCTTTGCAAGTTCAATAGCTTGCTTTACAGATTCGTCTTCAGATATTGCAGGTCTTGCATAACTGTAATCAATTGCTTCATTTTCAGTTTTCTCTTTTAATCTTGAGGTTTCTTTTTCAACAATGGATTTTTTTTCACAATGGGTTGCTACAAGTCCGTTATAATTGGTTTTTTCTTTTAATAATGACAAATTATGGAAATTTTCTTCTAAACTTTCATCACTTTCCAAGTCCATAAATATCTTGAATGCAATTGGATTGAGTGTCATCATTTTTTCCATTTCCTCAAGGGTATTTGTTCCAACTAAAAGTTCAAAATTTACAACGGATTTGGATTCAGCTATTTTAATTTTTTCTTTAAGTGCACTGTAAGTGTTTGTTTTTGGTAATGTATTTGGCATGTCAAATACTGTTGTAAATCCGCCATTTGCAGCACTTAAGCTTCCGGTTCTAAAATTTTCTTTTTGAGTTAAGCCGGGATCTCTGAAATGTATGTGAGGATCAATAAAACCTGGAAGAATATAATTGTTTTTAATGTCGATGCTTTCATCTGCTTTGATTGGTGTTTTTGAAATATCAACTATTTTTCCTTCATCAACTTTAATGTAAAATTCTCCTGGCTTATCTACAAATCTGCAATTTTTTATAACTAAATCCATGTTTTGACTCCTATAGTATTATAATCAATATTATGAATTTAATTAAACATAAATTTTTTTTAATTTAAAGTAGATATTTTAATATATGTCTCAAGTTTCATCAATTCTTAAAAGAGATATGGAATTGTTTTTCAATGATTTGGAAAGTGAATATGAAGTTTCCGGTACCTCTTCAGATACTAATTTGGTAGCTGATTTTACAGAGTACAATCCTCTGCATAACGGTCATTTTCATTGTATGAAAACTGCAAAACAGCATTTTCCCGATTCGTTATTTGTTGCTATTGTACCGGGATTATTTGAAAGAAGTGGCAGGGGTATTCCATATATACTTCCAAGAGAACTCAGATCTGAAATTGCAATTTCTGTAGGTGCGGATATTGTTGTTGAAGGACCTCCTATGGGAATTATGGGTTCCGGCCAGTATTCTCTATGTCTTTGTAAAATGTTTAAGGCATTAAACACATCCCATATTCCGAGAGGTTATAAAAAAGTTGAAGGTTTTGACGAAATTTTAAAAAGAATTAATATGGGGCATCATATCGCTCCAAAACCTTATAAAATCGTTGATAAAACTACTGGTGAAATTCTTTTAAGGGATAAACTTGAAGAGGACAATTATGTAATAGCTTCTTTTGCAAATTCCCTATCAAAGATAGGTTTCGATTTTAAGGATAAATTTTTATTTGTAGAAAGAATTGGTGGTGTAAGTGGTACATTAATAAGGCAGAGTATTTTGGAAGATAATTTCAATGATGTCCTGGATATGATGCCTCAAAAGACTATTGATGTATTAAAGGATGCTATTGAAAATGATTCTATTATTTATGGCATTCGTGATGAGGATTCAATTTTGAATACTGCAAATAATTTTGATTATGATGAATTGGTCGGTTTAAATCTATTTAATGAAAAATTAGCAAAAAATATTGTTGATAATAGATTTTATGACAATGTTGAAGAGTTAAAAGACTCAATTCTTCATGGATTTTCAACTCATTTTAAAGAGCGTGTCCTAAGCATTTTGGAAAATCCGATTAAAAAAAGTGATATTTCCGAATATATTGACGGATATCCATCAAATATCCGGATTTTAGGATATAAAAATGAAGAGTGTTTGGAAAGTTTTAAACAAAAAATAAATAATGAAAATATTTCATTATTTTAACGGTTAGTTAAAGCATTGTTAATTACATTCTGTGGATTTGTAAGTCCGTAAAGTGCATCCATAAATGTTGGATAGCTGGAATGTAATACGAACAAGTAAACTAAGTAGTAAATGACAACTAAAATCACAATGACTAAAACAATGGTTAGCAAAATATCAACAGCACCCATTGATTCTTTATCTTCTTGGTAATTTAGGTTGTGAATGTTCTCAGGGGATTCATTAATTTTGCTCTTTTTACCTTTTTCAGGTTCGAAACCTTGTTCTTTTAATATTTCTGCTCTAATTCTAGCTTCCATCTCTTCAGGAGTTTCAGGTCTTGCTCTTTTTTGTTCTTGAGCAGGTGTTTCACTAGGTTTATATGGTCTTCTAGTTAAAGATCCAAATTGTTCTTCATCCTTTGCAAGTTGTTCTTCTAGAGGAACTTCCTTTTCATCAAAGTATAAATCATCTAAATATTTTTCGTATTTGTCTTCCAAGTCCCTTCTTGCAGAAGTTGGTTCAGGTTCAAATGAATGATCTGGATAAATGTATTCTTCTGCAGGTTGTTGGTTTTGAACTGGTTCTTGTGCATAAACTGTTTCAGTTTGAACTGTTTCTTGCACATATTCCACTTCATTTTGAACAGGTTCTTGTACATATTCCACTTCATTTTGGACTGTTTCTTGTACATATTCTACTTCATTTTGAACAGCTTGTTGAGGTTCTTCAGTTTCGTATAAATAAGATGATTCTAAGCCTCCAGAATATTTAATATTGTCTTTTATATTATATGGGGAATCCTCAGCGATTCCATATTCTTGGGTAATAGGTTCTTCTGAAGCATATACGACTTCTTCTTTTGTATTGTAAACATTTTCCGCTTGTGGTTCTTCAACAGGTTCAGCGTTATTTTCTAATCCAATGCCTACAATTTTCTGTAAACAGTCTTTACAATAAATTTTACCTGCAATTTCTAAACCACATTCTTTACAGATTGGCTTTCCACAAATTGCACATATATCTGTACTTTCTCTATCTGGATGATAATGACATGCCATATTAAAACACTCTCTCAATTTAATTTAATAATAATTTAATATATTTTTTTTTATTTATATAAAACTTGCTATTTTAA
>ONUN01000057.1 GCA_900320955.1 uncultured Methanobrevibacter sp.
GAAAGCTTGAACATATTTTCCGTCTTTGAATGCTGCTTTAGCCAAGATTTCAGCAGCTGTTACGGAACCTTGTCCACCTCTTCCATGAAAACGAATTTCAATCATTAGATTTTCCTCCATATATTTATCATGTATAATCATTATAAATTCTAAAATATATAAATTTTATGTAAAATGATTATTTTTTAAGTAAATTTGTTAGCAAATTTTGAAAGAATAATTAGTTTTTTGTTTATCTTTTTAATAAATCAGTTCATGTCTTTGTTATATTTTTCAGTATTTGTTATAAGTTTTTTAACAATTCTTATTATTGTTGGATAATTCATTTTCAAAGATTTAATATAATAATTATTTAATAATATATTATTAGAAGATGTGTGGGGAGAACATGAAAATTTTAATAATCACTGGTGAGTTGGCATATCCTTTAATCAAAGAAGTTATTTCAGATTCAAAACAAGACATAATAGTTCATATTGCTGATAATACGCAAGTTGCAGCATTTTTAACTCCTAGACAAATAATTAAGGAAGTTAATACTAACTTTTCAAATCAATTGGATGAGATTGACATGATTCTGGTTCCCGGATTGATTAAAAAGGGAACAAGAGAAATTACAAAAGAGCTTGGAATTCCAACGTTTAAGGGATCCACAGATTGTGCTGATTTGGCAATGGTTTTAAATATAATTGGAAATATTGACCTTTCCGAAGATAAGCCTGCAGATAAACTGATTGAAGAGGAAAAAAGAAATGAGGCATTCAAATTCATTGAAGAATTTGAAAATGACCATGAAACTATCGCCAAACTTCTTGAAAAACCCAATAATATTTTAGTTGGAAACCTTCCTGTCGGTGAAGATTTCCCGATGAGGGTCTTGTCGGAAATAGCCAATGCACCGTTCCTATCAAAAGAGGCATTGGTTAACAAATGCCAGTATTTCGTTGATTCAGGAGCGGACATGATCGATATTGGAATGGCTGCAGGTGAGGATTTTTCAGATAAAATTCCAGATTTGATAAAAACCTTGCGTCCGATTGTCGGAGACAGGCCATTGAGCATAGACACATTAAATCCTAAGGAAATCAAAGTTGCAGTTGAAAATGGAATAGATTTCGTTTTGAGTTTGGATTTGGGAAACAATTCCGAAATTAAAGACTTGTTGATAGAAAAGAATATTCCTGCAGTACTGCTTCCGACCAACTTTTCACAGGGAAAATCTCCTAAATCTCCTTCCGAAAGGGTTGAGGCTATGCACCAGTTAATCAGGGATACTGAAGGATTAACATATGTGGCCGATTTAATTTTGGATCCTGTCAACAGTTCAAGTATTATAGAATCTTTTCTGGCCTTCCACGAATTTCATAAAACCAATAAGGCTCCGATGTTTTTTGGTGTGGGAAATGTTACTGAATTGATGGATGCCGATTCGGGCGGTGTAAATGTATTGCTTGCAGGAATAGGTATGGAATTAGGTGCAAGCATCCTGTTTACTCCTGAAGAAAGTGGTAAAACAAGAGGAAGCGTTTATGAACTTGCCACTGCATCCAAGATGATGTTTCTTGCAAAAAATAGAAAATCCATACCGAAGGATTTGGGAATCAATATGGTTGTCTTCAAGGACAAGCATAAACGCAATGATGTCATTGTAAATGAACTTGATGGCGTTCCTGAAATCAAACAGGAAAAACCGTTGAAATTTATCAGGGATAATGCCGGAAGCTTTAAAATTACCGTTGATTATGGAACTACAGTAAGTGAAAGTCGCATTATTGCCACTCATTTTAAAAAGAATAAGGCTGACTTGGTAATCACAGGCCACACGGCAAAAGAAATTTATGAAGAAATAATTACAAAAGAATTGGTTACTCGTATGGAACATGCAGCATACTTGGGCTCTGAACTTAAAAAAGCAGAAATTGCAATGGTTACGGGTAAAGATTATGTTCAGGATTTTGAATTATTCAAAAATCCTGACGAATTAAAAAAATAGTTTTAATCAAAGTCGCCTGAATCTGCAGCATCTTCAGATTGTCCCGCTTGAGGAGTACTACTTGATTCACTTGAACTTTCTTGTGATGAAGCATAATCTGAACTTGATTCACTGCTTGATTCTGAATCACTTGAACTCTCACTAGGTGGAGACATTCCAGTGTCACGGCCGGAACTGTAGGATTCACCAGATGAAGAAGAATCGCTGGCGGTTGTTGAATTTGTAGTAATATTTTTTGATTGGTTTGTTTTAGTTGTGTTATTGATTACAGGATCCTTAGTGTTGTTAAAGTGTATGCCTGCACCGGTAACAAATACAGCTACTGCTGCTACAATAATTATAAGAATCACTAATGTGACAATAATAATATTTTCTTTTTCCATACTTTACCTCCATTTTTATTTCTTATGTATTAATTTAATAATTCATTTTATAAAAAGTTACAATAAAGTTTATATGATTTTATAATTAAATTTTATGTATAATTAAATTTTATGAAGGTTTCACATTGCAGGTGACAAAAGACTATTGGATGCGGAGTATGTTTCCAATGATGAAATTTCAACTACTCTATATTTGGCTTTATTTCTTCAAAAGCCAATGCTTATTGAAGGTCCTCCTGGAGTAGGTAAAACTGAGCTTGCTAAAGTAATAGCAAAAACTTTTGAAAGGGACTTTTTCAGGATACAATGCTATGAGGGCATTACTTTTGAACAGATTGTCGGTGAATGGAATTATCAAAAGCAATTGTTGCATTTGGAAGCTGCAAAAAATGATTCAAATGGTGAAGATAAAATTTTCGATGAAGAATTTTTCATCAGAAGACCATTGCTTAATGCATTTTTAAATAAAAACGATTCCGTATTGTTGATTGATGAAATCGATAAGGCTGATGAGGAAGTTGAAAGTTTCCTGCTTCAGGCATTAGGTGAACAGGAAATTACAATCAACGATTTGGGAACATTTCAACTGGAAAATGATTTGATTGTTATACTAACATCCAATTCTCAAAGGTCTCTGCTTGATGAAACCAAAGACAGATGCTTGTTCTTATATATTCCTTACCCTACTGTTGAAAGGGAAATTGAAATTGTCAAATCAAAAATACCTGAAGCTGAAGACGAAACAGTATCAACCGTTGTTAATCTGGTTCATAAAATCAGAAATCTCAATTTGATGAAAAAACCTTCTGTAAGAGGTACTGTTGATTGGGTCAGATCCGTTTCCAATCTGGGCACCAATGATATGGACAAGTCTTTAAAAGACAGTATTGGTGTTGCCATCAAAAATGAAAGCGATAAGAAAAGAGTTGTTAAGGATATTTTAGATAAAAGATAAAAATGATTAATAAGATTGCAACTTTATCCAGTCAGCTCAGGCAAAAGGGACTTCCGGTCAGTGTGAGAAGCACACAGTCTGCAGTTCAGGTCTATATGGCTTTGGGTGAAGATGACAGGCAGCTTTTGAAAAACGCATTGATGTCAGTATATGTCAAGGACAAATATGACATTCCCAGATTCAATAAGGTTTTTGACGGAATATTTAAAAAGGAAGTTAAAAAGGAAGAGCCTAAACAGGATAGGCGAGGAACCGCTTATAAGGGTGCAGGACCAAAATCCAATAAGTATGTCATTAAAAAGAAAAATGACGCTTACAGAAAATTAAATAAGGAAAGAATCAACAACGAAAAGCTGAAAATGTTGTCAGGCCAGCCCCTCCTTGAAGAGGTCAAGCAACTTGAAAGGGACGGTGAACTGATGAACAAGGATTTGACTAAACTTAATAGGTTTGACCCCCGCATGCTTGAAATCTGCCAGAGATTAGGTAAAAGAATTGCAAACAAACGTTCAAGAAGAAAAGTTCAAACCAACTCCAATAAGATTGACATTAGAAGAACTATCCGGGCTAATCTGAAGTATGGTGGCGTTCCATTTGAGCTTGTCAAGGCAAAACCGAGACCACACAAAAACGAGCACTTGTTTTTAAATGATATCAGCGGGTCATGTGAATGGATCAGCAGCTGGTTTTTCATGCTGATGTTTTCAGCCCAAACTGCATTCAAAAAATCAAGAACATTCGAATTTGACAACAAGGTCATAGAAACCACTCATGCACTAAAGGAAGAATACCTGTTAGATTCATTTGTTAAAGTTAAGGATTTGAGGGTAAAAAACATGATGGTTCATGGAACTTCCGACATGTACTCCTCATTCACTCAGTTTCAGGACATGGCAAAAATCAACAATAAGTCCTATGTAATCATATTGTCTGATTGCCGTGACTGGTCCGGACCTAAAGTGAACGGAAAACCTGCAAGCGTTGACGTGCTTGAGGAAATTGTAAGGGATTCCAAAAAAGTCATTATTCTAAATCCAGAAGATAGAAATAAATGGGATGTGGTTGACAGTTGTGTTTCACTTTATAAGGATGTGGGAGCACAGGTCTTTGAGGTAAATACTTTAAACCAATTAGCCAACTTTGTAGAGCAAATGTAGGTAGCATAAAATGAAATGTAGTAAATGTGGTAATCCAAAAGTTATTATTAAACGGGAACAGTCCGGTCAGCTATTGTGCAAGGATTGTTTTATAGAATCAATTGAAAAAAAGGTTATTAAAACCGTCAGAAAAGAGAAATTGCTGGACAAGGGAGATAAGGTTTTGGTAGCTCTTTCAGGCGGTAAGGATAGTGTAACCACATTGGAAATTCTAAACAGTTTTCGCAAAATGAATGTAATCGATATATGTGCAGTAACTGTTGATGAAGGAATTGACAATTATCGCCAGGATGGCGTGGATATTGCAATAAGGCATGCTAAGCGCCTCGGCATTGAACATAAGGTAGTGTCTTTGAAGGATGAATACGGCATCACTTTAGATGAGATAATGCAGAGGGAAAATCATAAGGGTTCATGTTCCTACTGCGGAGTATTTCGAAGAACAATCATTAACAAGGCCGCCCGTGAAATGGGGGCAACAAAAATCGCAACAGGCCACAATCTGGATGATGAAGTGCAGGCCATCATGATGAATTATCTTGAAGGAAACACGGACAATCTAACCAAACTTGGCGCAAAAACTGAATCAAAGGCTGAAGAGTTTACAGTTAAAATCAAACCTTTAAGAGAAATTCCAGAACGTGAAATAGGTATTTATGTCGTTGCCAAAGAATTGGAAGTTCATTTTGACAGCTGTCCGTATGCAATGCAATCATTCAGAGGGGAAGTTTCAGAAGTCATCAACCAATTGGCTGAAAAGCACCCTACAATAAAATACTCAACCCTGCGGGGATATGATAAGATTAAAGGAATCCTGAAGGATGGACTCGAAAAGGATTACGCTCACGGCAGATGTGAAAAATGTGGCGAACCTTCCGCAAATAGATTATGCAAAGCATGTTCATTTTTAGAAGAATTGGGATGTGATTAAATGTCATTTATTTTAAAATATAAAAGTATGGAAGAAAAAAGGGATTTGCCCAATGATGATTATACAATAAAAGATTTACTGGATGATATGGATTTATCTCCCCAAACAATTGTATCAAAGCAGAACGGAGATTTGGTCATTGAAGATACTGTAATCAATGACGGAGATGAAATTCAATTAGTTCAAATTATTTACGGTGGTTAGTTTTGAAGATTAGTTATGAATGTGGGGCCTGCTTTTTAAGACAGGCTCGCGAAGCAATGGATCTGTCATGTGATGATGATTTGCTTAAAATAGAAATCACGAATGAAATCTTTAACTTTTTGGCGGATAACTTTTCAAAAGATACCAACTCCAATAAAACAGGCTCTATTTTGCATAATATCATCAAAAGCAAAACCGGCTGTAGGGATCCTTACTTTAGAGAAAAAATCCAAGGAAACGAAATTGCTTTAAAATATTTACCGATTGTAAAGGAAATACTCAATGAAAATGACAGTTTGGAAAACTATGTAAAGATAGCTATCATAGGCAATATTTTGGATTTTGGAGCATTTACATTGGAAGACGATATAGATGCAATAATCAAGGATTCCCTGAATGATGAACTTGCCGTTAAGGATATTGATGAGTTTGAAAATTCACTCAAAAAACATGATAAGGTGTTGTATTTGGTTGATAACACCGGTGAAATCGTCTTTGATAAATTGCTTATGGCTAAAATAAAGGAATACGGTTTGGACATTACTATTGCAGTTAAATCAGAACCTATTCTAAATGATGCATGCATGAAAGAAGCTCTTGAAGCAGGGCTTGATGAATTCGGAGAGATTGTGGAAATTGGTGCAGGAACTGTAGGATATGTTGACAGTGAAATCTCGGATGAATTCAGGCAGATATTTAACTCTCATGAATTGGTCATTTCCAAGGGAATGGGCAATTATGAAGGATTGACAGAAATCGACCTATCAAATAAGGACATATACTTTTTATTATGTGCTAAATGCAACACTATCGCTCGTGATATTGGTGTCAATTTAAAAGACATGCTTCTTTTTAAAAAATAATGTGATTTTATGATAATTGGTTTGATTGGCTTTGGCAAAGTTTGTCGAAATATTGTAAACTTGATTAAATCAGATGACATTGAATTTATAACATCAAAAGAAAACAGGTCAAAAACCACCTGTGATTCCATAGACAGGGCAGGCGTGAAAGTAGAGTCATCTTTCAGGGATGTGGCAATCAAATCCGATTTATTGATATCTGCCGCTTCTCCAGCATCAGCCGTTGAAATTGCCGAGAAATACGGCAAATATGTGGATGGAATATATTTGGATTTAAACAACATTTCTCCCCAATCAACCTTAAAAATCGAAAAACATGTAAATAAATTTGTTGATGGAGCAATCATCGGAAAAATTGATTCAAAAAATCCCATACTTTACATTTCAGGTAAAAATGCAGAGGAACTGCTATTTTTAGATGATTTTTTAGACGTTGTGGTGGTAAGCGATAAAATCGGTGATGTGGCTATTTTAAAATTGCTCAGAAGCACTTATACCAAAACACTTTCGGCACTTCTAATAGAATCATATCAAATCGCTCAGGATTACAATCTGGAAAATGAATTTTTTGATGTAATATCTGCAACTGAAGGCGATGATTTTAAAAACAGGTCATTATCCAGAATAAGAAACACTTTAGCCAATTCAAAAAGAAAAAGCGAAGAGCTTAATGAAATCATAGAATGCTTCAGTCAAAATGAACTAATAATGGTTAAAGCGGCTTTGGATAAATTCAGCCGATTGTAACATTAACTTTAAACCCTTTCTTAGCTCTTTTTATAGTTCCAGCAACTGGAATAAAATGGGAATCCATAATGTATCTTAAATAGGTTACCTCACGTGCAGGCAATCTCAAATTAGTTTTAATCTTTTTCCCTTCACTTTTAAACTGAACTGAAATCTTTCCTTTTTTATCAACATACAAGTCAGTGTCAATGCCCTCTTTGGTGATTTTGGTTTCAAATTTGGTTAAATTAAGCCCAGCCTCCAGGGTTAGTGGAGAATCAACAGTGATGTTTTTGCTTCTAAACTCCTCGTTTGCTTCACGTGCACTAATGCCTTTATCAGTCATGCTTGCAACATACCATGCCCTGTCAATTACCTTTTTAACTTTTTGATTTTCAGGGATAACGCCTTTTTCTTCATAACTTTTCATCAAATCCATTACTTCTTTTTTGCTGACGTTCATTTCAATGGAACTGATTGCCAATCTTGTCATGACAGGACCATATTCGGACCTTCTAAAAACAGCCCAAATTGATTCTGGGTCTCTATAAACCCTTCTTTTAATAATTTCATTGATTGTTTTCCCGTTCAGGTAAGCTATTTTTTCGAGATTTCCTCTTGAATATGTGTTCATTCGCTTATATATTTCATCCCAATTTCTATCGCCCGGGACATTTCCCAAAGCGATTTCCCTTTCAAGAATTTCAGCGGTGGTTTTTGGAAGCACTTTATAGATATTTGACGGGATGGTCATTCCATTGTCGATAATTGATTGCCTGATTAACCTTCCGGAGTATTCGGATTTGTTCAATTCCTTTACAACATGAAAATTTAATTTGGATCCTAGAAACTCATTTAATGCATACCAGCGAATTTCATTTCTGTTGGTATAGTGTTTAGGCATTCCGACGAAATTGCCCTCATCAATGAATTTCTGGGCTTTGGATTTTATTTCGCCAAGACTGATGCTTGCTGAGGTAATATAATCTGTAACTCCATCATCAATCATTTGCTTGAGTCTTATCGGAACACTATATGACAGTATAAGTCTGTGATGCAGTCCTTCAAATGATCTGACTTCATCTGCACCTACAGCCAGTGCCATTTCACGGCGAGCTTCAAAATTCACGAAAAAAGGAGCATGATTTGCACTAAATCCTTTATTCAAATAGACAACTACCTTTTTGCCTCCCTTATCGGCAATTTTGCAAGCTTCCTTGATTAATTTTTCATGACCTTTATGAACAGGGTCAAAATCAGCACTAATTCCAATCAATATAAACACCAAAAAAAGAAATTATGCGGATAGTATTCAACCATCCATTAAATTTAAAATACCGCTAATCACTAACCATGCTCCGATTAATGTACCAAGAACAATAGGGTTAGTAACGAATGTTCCAATAACCAGGTATAATAATCCAAGAACTACTCCAGCTATTCCTATGTAAAAACCATATCTGGTAGTACGATTGTTAATTAATGAAACAAGTCCGACAACAATTAACATTATTCCTGCAATGTATAATGTCAATCCAGCTATAACTCCAAGAAATGCCGGATTGTATATTAAAAATATACTTAACAGCAACAGTATTAATCCCAAAAGTAAATTTAATATTGCTCCGCTTTTATTGTAGTCGATTATGCTGGTTCCGACAATAAGCAGGTAGATGGATACTAATAATACTGATAAGCTAATTAAGCCATTAACACCAACAATTCCCATTACAGGGAATATTATAATAAGTAATCCTAAAATAATGGCCAATAAACTAATAAATTTAGTTTTCATATTTTCCTCCTAATAAGTATTTAATATTTTAAATTATATTAATATAATGGAATGTGTTTTATTTCAACGGTTGATGAATTCATATCACTGTTTTCTATTTCAGCTAACCATTCTTCTTTACATTCGCATTCGTATTCTATTTTACTTTGTGTTAAATTATTGGCTATTATCATATGTTTTAAATCTTTATTGCATTTTTTACAATTGTAAGGTCCTCTTCTGGAACCAAATCCTGATGTGTCCAAAAGTGCAGGTATATCTAACTCATCACGAACTGTATTGATTATTTCGATGCAGGACCAAATCCAAGGCGGCTGGTATGCTCCTTGTCTCCACAATCTTTCGATAACTGTTCCTCCATGAATTGTTGCAGGGCAGAATGAAAGTCTGTTTACTCCAATTGAATCACAGTATCTGGCAGTTTCTATTGCTTCATCAATTGCTTGTGCTTCAGAGATTAAAATCGGTTTTACAAAGATGTATGCTTTGGATTTCAAGTTGTAACCCTTGCTTTCAGATAAGTTTTGCATTAATCTAACTGCATTTGCAAAGTCTTCTTTTGTAAATCCTTTATTGATTTTATTAAGTCGGGTATAATCATTTGAAGTTTCAAGACCAATGCTTACTTCGAATAATGTATCTCCTATAATTTCAAAGATTTCATCAAGCACATCCTCTTTTACGTATTCTGGTCTTGACTCAACGATGATTTCTTTGACATTTCCAAGCCCTACCAATGTTTTTAAAATTTCGTCACGGGCATCTTTTGGAAGTTCGTATGGGTTTAGGAAGCTGCCTGATGCAAAGAGCTTAACTGAAATCATATCTTCCTCAGCTATTGGGTGCCTTTGGAGGTGTTCGTTAAATATTCTTAGAATTGTTTGTGTATCTATAGGTTCTAATGTGCAATCTGATACGTAGCTGCACATTGTACATCCTCCACTGTCTCCAAGTGCCCATGCGCAACCGGGGGTTGGCAATATGATAAATAATGTTTTTGAAACACCATTGTAAGTTAAGTCATCATTATACCAACTGGCTCCGACCTGTTCTGGGGTTTTTGGATCTTTTCGCTCAAAAGCTCGTTGTCTGATTTCTTTACATAAATTTTCAATTTCCATTATAATACCTGCAATATAATTGAATGTAATATTATATAGTTAGGGCTTTTTTATAATTAAAAATTGTGTTGAAAAATAGTTTGTTATTAAGTTGTGTTTAAAGGTTTAAAAAAATAAAAAAGAAAAGAGAAAGCAAGTTTAGAAACTTGCGATTACTTCTCCTAATAATTTAATGGATTCTTCTACGTTTTTACCAACAGGGGAACCTGCTACGTATTGAGTTACACCCATTTCAGCTAAGCCTTCAATTTTAGGGATGAACTCATCAGGAGTTCCACATACGGAGAATGCGTCGAGTGCTTCATCAGTTACAGCACCGATAGCTCCGCCGAAGTCACCTTTAGCTAAGAAGTCACCCATTTTGGTGTTGAATCCATCAGGTAATCCGTGTCTTTCGATAACTGGAGGTGGGGAACCTGCTGCAATAAATGCAACTACAATTTTAGCTGCGTTTTTAGCTGCATTAATACACCATCAGCGATTTCTCCAGCGGTTTCTAACATTTTAGGTCCTTGTGCACCCATATAGATAGGGATGTGTTCTTGGACAGCTTTTACTCCACCTAATTGTGCTCCGCCTTCAGTTTTGTCTCCAGCTAATAAAGTGTTAATGTCAGCGATTGCTGATTTAATAGTGGATACAGGTTTAGTCCATTCAATTCCTAAAGCATCGAAAGTTGCTTTGTCACCAGGACCAATACCGAAGGTTGCTCTTCCTTCTGTGATTTCGTCAATAGTTGCGATTGCAGAAGCAGAAATTGCAGGGCTTCTTACGTATGGGTTGGTTACACCAGGACCCATTTTAATGGTTTCAGTGTTTGCTGCAAGTGCTGCTAAAGTTTCGTATACGTTTTTATTGTTGTAGTGGTCTGTGATCCAAGCGTATTCAAAACCGACATCTTCTGCTATTTTTACTAATTTTACAATTTCATCTATAGGTTGATTTGGTACGAATTCTATACCGAACTTCATATTTTATCACCAATAATATTTTAGGTTAACCTATATATAAAGTAATTATTATTTGAATTAGATAGAAAGTTTTATATATTAATTCTTTGCAGTGTTGTATTGTTTTTATAATGATGGGCATTGTATTAATAAATTTATTTTTTGTAATACTTTAGAATTTTGTGAATTGTGAATTACATTTTTGAAAAAATTTTTTTTTAAAGTTTAATTATATGGTTATTTTTCAATTTTTATTTTATTTTATCATTATTTTTAATAAATATTTATTTAAAAATAATATTTGGCATTTATAATATTTTTTGCAATAGTTTTTAATTGAATTTGTTAATATAATTTCTGTCTGTATTAGATGTGCTATGTGTTTTATGGCGTTGGTTTAAGTCATATTGTATTTACAATTCTGACTATGATGACTGCTTTTCCGCATGTAGCTATATTTTATCATATTTATTGTATTA
>ONUN01000194.1 GCA_900320955.1 uncultured Methanobrevibacter sp.
ACCAAAGTCACGGATTTCATGTACCCAACCCATGACGGTAATGTCACTGCCTGCAATTTCGGAAGTGCATTCATTAGCGTAATTAGTTCTTCTCCAATCATTTAATAAACCTTGCAAATTATTCACCTCGGTTGTAAAAATAAAAATAATGATAAATTTTCATTATAATTTTAGTTTAGTTTTAATGTTTAATAAAAGTATGCTTAAATTATATAAAAAAAGTTTATCGATGTGAAAATAATATTAAAATAGCTAAATTTAGCTATTTTTCAAATTTTTCTTGGTCTAATTTTTTAACTATTTTTGCAGGAACACCAACGGCAACCTGATAGTCTCCGACATCCTTTGTAACTATGGCTCCAGCTCCTACAATGGCATATTCTCCAATTGTTACGCCTGGAAGAATACTTGCACCGGCACCAATCCATGCTCCCTTTTTGATATGTATCGGTTTACAAAGCAAAACTTGTCTGTCATACTCATCATGATTATTTGACAGCAATTGAACATTTGCCGCAAGCATTACATCATCTTCAATTGTGATTCCGCCACGAGCCATTAAAAGAGAGTTTGAATTGATGTAAACATTGTTTCCTATTTTAATATGGTCAAAGGCGGCACCTGCAATAGGTGCCATTACCATACTGTTTTCACCCAAATTAGCTCCCAACAATTCTTTCAACAGATTGTTGTATTCATCAGTGTTTGGCATTGTGTGATTGATTTTAAAAACGATTTGAGCCATTTCATTTGCTTCAATCAGTTCTTCAGGAGTCATTTCACGCATGTCAACCCTTTCAAAATCCATTTTATTCATCCCTCAATCTTGTTTTGAATGAATTTGCGTGTGCAAAGAATCCTTCATATTCAGCAATCGGGACTGAAGTTTTTGATAATTCCTTAAGGCCTTCTTTTGTTAATCTTTGAACAGTCGGTTTTTTGATGAACGCCTCTGTTGAAAGACCGGAATACATTTTTGCTCCTCCTCCGGTAGGCAAAACATGGTTTGTTCCGGATCCATAATCACCTGCCGCAACCGGTGAGTAAGCACCTAAAAATATTGAACCAGCGTTATTAATGTGTGATAATGTCTCGTCATCGTCTTTAGTGGATATGATTAAGTGTTCTGGAGCGTATTCATTTGTAACATAAATTGCCTCATCCATTGTGTTTGTGATAATGATTTTTCCGCTTTTGGACAATGACTCTTCAATAATTTCGCGCCTTGGAGCTATTTGGGTTAATTGATTAACAAATTCATCTGTTTTACTTGCCAAATCTTTACTATCAGTTACCAGGAAACATGAAGCGTTTGGATCATGTTCTGCCTGTGCCAAAATATCAGTTGCTAAAAACTCCGGATTTGCACTATCATCAGCCAATATCAACACTTCTGATGGACCTGCAGGAAACTCGATATCTACTTGACCATATACCAATTTCTTTGCTGCAGTAACGAATATATTACCTGGACCTACAATTTTTTCTACTCGAGGTATTGATTCGGTACCATATGCAAGTCCTGCAATTGCCTGAGCACCACCAACTTTGTAAATCTCATCAGCACCTGCGATGTCAGCTGCAACCAGAATTGCATCTAAAATTTTTCCATCTTTTTGAGGTGGGGTCACACAGACCACTTTTTTTACGCCAGCAATTTTTGCAGGAATTACAGTCATTAATATTGATGAAGGGTAAGCCGCACGACCACCAGGAATATAACATCCAGCAGAGTTAATCGGCCTTACAATTTGACCTGCAACTATTCCAGGATTTACCTCCAATTCCCATTCAGATGGAATTTGTTTTTTATGAAATTTTTCAATATTTGATGCGGCTTGTTTCAGTGCAACAAGTAATGAATCATCTAAAGTATCATAAGCCTCTTCAATTTCATCTTTGGATACTTTCAAATTTTCTATTGTAACCCCATCAAACTTCTCGGTATATTCACGAATAGCATCATCCTTATTTAATTTAACGTTGTTTAAAATATCAGAAACTATGTCCAGGACCTTGTTTACATCTTCTTCTGATCTTTTGATTGTTTCGGCTAAATCTATTTCAGAATAATTTAGTATTTCCATTTTAACACTACCTCATAATAGCGCCTGTATCTGCTGAGTGAACTAATTTTTGATATATTGCCAACCACCCATCAACATCACTTTCCGGGTGTTCAATAGATTTTAATCTTTCTTCAATTTCTGCATCGGAAAGTTCAACATTAATGATTCTATTGTTAATGTCAATTTCAATTATATCACCGTTTTGTATTGCAGCAATTGGTCCATCTTCTCTTGCTTCTGGAGATACATGCCCTATGCAAGGCCCTCTTGTTCCACCGGAGAATCTTCCATCAGTTATTAATCCCACATCCTTGATGTTCATTCCAGCAAGGGCAGATGTTGGATTTAACATTTCACGCATTCCAGGACCTCCTTTAGGACCCTCATATCTGATTACGACAATATCTCCCTCTTCAATTTCATGGTCAAATATAGCCTTGGTTACATCTTCTTCAGAATTATAAAC
>ONUN01000087.1 GCA_900320955.1 uncultured Methanobrevibacter sp.
GATTCTAATGATTTTTTTACTTCTTCTAACATTGTATCACACAAAAATTATAAAACATTTATTAGATATAAATATAACTTAATACAATTATATAATTTTGCTAATATAAAATATTATTAAGAGTGATTAAAATGGCAATGCTCGGAAGTTTAGGAGAAAATCTTACTAATACGATGAAAAAATTAGTAGGGATGTCTGTCATTGATAAAAAGACAATTAAAGAAGTTGTAAAAGACATACAACGTGCCTTAATTCAATCTGACGTTAACATTAAACTAGTTTTAGAATTATCAAAAAAAATCGAATCAAGAGCTCTTGAAGAGGAACCTCCAAAGGGTATCACTCCAAGAGAACATGTTATAACTATCATTTATGAAGAGATGGTAAACCTGCTTGGAAGCGAAGCTAGGGCTTCAGGGTTCCGGTAAAACAACCACCATCGGAAAATTATGCAGATACCTTCAAAAAAAGGGTTTCAACCCTGCCGTTGTCTGTACAGACACATGGAGGCCTGCAGCATATGAGCAGTTAAAACAGCTCACAGAAGAGATGGACGTTCCGCTGTACGGAGATCCTAACAATAAGGACGCCCTTGATTTGGCCAGAAAAGGTCTGCAGGAATTCAAAAACAGAAAGGTTATCATTTTCGATACTGCAGGTAGGCACAAGAATGAAGAGGACCTTATTGCTGAGATGGATCAGCTGGACGATATAATCGAGCCGACCGAAGCTATTCTTGTTATTGACGGAACCATCGGTCAGCAGGCAGGTGAACAGGCAAGGGCATTTTCACAGGCAACCGACATCGGTTCAATCATCATTACCAAACTTGACGGTTCAGCCAAGGGTGGGGGTGCGATGTCTGCTGTTGCAGAAACAGGAGCTCCTATCAAGTTCATCGGTACCGGTGAGAGAATCGACGACTTTGAACTCTTCGACCCTCAAAGGTTCATTTCAAGACTTCTCGGTATGGGAGATATCCAGTCCCTTATAGAAAAGGCTGAAGAAAACATCGACGAGGACATTGCCGAAAAGACCATGAACAACATGCTTACTGGTAAGTTCACCCTGATGGACATGAAAAACCAGTTTGAGATGATGAACAAGATGGGTCCTATGCAGCAGGTGCTCAACATGATTCCCGGCATGGGAAACAAGATTTCCAAGGAAGCCTCCAAGATGACCGAAGACAAGATTGACGCCTATAAAATCATGATGTCTTCAATGACCGAAGAGGAAATGCTCAATCCGAAAATCATCAAGCAGTCACGTATTCAAAGAATCGCTAGAGGTTCTGGTGTTGATGAAACAGAAGTAAAAGAGCTTTTGAAATATTACAACAACACCAAAAAGACCATGAAGGGAATCGGAAAACGTGGCGGCCGTTTAGGCGGCGGAGCAATGAACCGTATGATGGGACAATTCATGAACAGATAGCATGTTGGAATTAGCTAAACAAATCCTGGATGAATGCGACGGCAAAATCTGCAAAAATTGTCTCGGCCGCAAACTGTCCAAAACAGTAGAGGGTTCAAACAATATAGAAAGGGCAGACAAGGTCACAAGTGAACTTGGAATAACTTTGGACGGGGAATGCATAGTCTGCGACAACCTATTTGACAAGCTCAACGACGATTTATATAAAAAGATTGACGATAAGATCAATCAGCTTGAAGTCGAGTTCGACACATTTCTTGTAGGTTCCAAAATAAGCAAGGACATTCAGAAGCGCGATGAGGAGCTTTCTGAAAAGTTCGATTTGAACGTTGAAACCATAAAAAAGGAAGTTAACAGACTAATCGGTCTTGGAATTTGGGAAATCTATGGCAAGGAAGCTGAATTCGAAAGCCAGGACATTGTATTTAACGTTGATTTAATTAAAGAGCCTAAGGTAAGAATCCAAATCAATCCGCTGTATGTTGAAGGAAAGTACAACAAACTGAAGCGAGGAATACCTCAGACAAAATGGCCTTGCACAAAATGCAAGGGAAGAGGATGCGAAGAGTGCAATTTCACAGGCAAGCAGTATCCCGAGTCAGTTGAAGAACTGATTTCCGAGCACTTTTTAAAACTGACAAAGGGAAGGGAAGCAAAATTCCATGGTGCAGGCCGTGAAGACATTGACGTTTTGATGCTGGGTTCGGGAAGGCCATTCGTTTTGGAAATCAAGGAACCGAAAATAAGAAAACTTGATTTGCCGACTCTAGAAGAGAAAATAAATAAGATTAATGAGGGAAAAACCTCATATCACAATCTGCATGTCTGTGAGAGAAGAAGAAAAGCGGAAATAAAGCAATCCTCTCCGGACGCTTATAAGATTTACAATGCACTTGTCAAATGCGACGGTGCCTTTGATGAAAACAAGCTTGAAGAGCTAACACAATTAAATGAAATTCATCAGCAGACTCCATTGAGGGTTTTAAGGCGTCGGGCCGATAAGGTGCGTATAAAGCACGTGCTTGACCTGTCATATGAAATCATTGACGAGTCTTCATTCAACATGAGAATCAAAACCGAAGGCGGACTGTATATCAAGGAACTGATTTCAGGTGATGACGGAAGAAGCCAGCCAAATGTCAGTGATATTTTAGGCGTAAAGGCAATCTGCGAGAAATTGGATGTAATTGAAGTAAGTGAGAAGTAGGTATTATGGGAGACGAATTTACACATTTAACAGAAAGTGGAGTCCACATGGTTGAAGTTGGCGGAAAGCCGGATCAAAAAAGAAGAGCTATTGCAAGCGGAAGTATTTTTTTAGATGAAAATACCGTTGCAATGATTCAAAACGAAGAAATCAAGAAAGGTAATGTTTTAACAACCGCTCAAATTGCTGGAATTCAGGCAGTAAAGAATACCTCTTCAATAATTCCTCTCTGCCATCCGTTGGCCCTGACAGGTATAGAACTTGATTTTGAAGTAAAAACAGATGAAATCATAGCTACCTGCGCCGTCAATACTTTAGGCAAAACAGGTGTTGAAATGGAAGCGATAACCGGTGTAAGTGTAGCTTTGCTTACAGTATGGGATATGGTAAAGGCTGTTGAAAAGGATGATGACGGACAATATCCGGATACCAGAATCAGCGATATCAAAGTTATCAAAAAAGAAAAAATCTAACCTTTATATACTATGAAAAAAATAGATATATACAATTATTTTATATTAATTAACTTAATGGGAGATTACTATGTCAAAAAAAGATAACAAGATTTCCATGCCTCAGACAGGTGCTGGATTAGTAAGATATTTTGATGAAGAAAGTGTAGGTCCAAAACTTTCTCCTGAGCACGTTTTAGTCGCTACTTGTTATTGTAGCTATACTTTGTTTCGTTTTAAGATATTCCGCTTAAAATTATTGTTTTTTAAAAAAACAATACCACTTTTTTTTATTTTTCAGATAATATGCTAACTAAAAGAATTATTCCTTGTCTAGATTGTGACTTGCAGGTTCCAGAAGGACGTGTCGTTAAGGGAGTGGAATTTAAGGAAATTAAATATGCAGGAAACCCTGTAGACCTTGCCACACGCTATTATGAGGAAGGTGCAGATGAGGTTGTAGTTTTAGACATCACAGCTTCTCATGAAAGAAGAGCCACCATGGCAGACGTAATAGACAGATTGACAGAAAACGTTTTCATGCCGATTTGTGTAGGTGGAGGAATAAGAAAAGTTGACGATTACATTAAAATGCTTAAGGCCGGAGCAGACAAATGCTCAACAAACACTGCGGCAATCAAAAATCCGGAGCTTTTGACAGAAGCCTCAAAGGTTGTTGGTTCACAGGCAGTCGTGATTGGAATCGATGCCAAAAGAAGATATGTTTCACATCCCGACGATGCGCCGGACAAGACAGTCATAGAAACCGATAAGGGCTATTGCTGGTTTGATACAAGTATTTACGGAGGACGTGAATTTACAGGCATTGACGCAATCCAATGGGCTTTAAAATGTCAGGATTTGGGTGCCGGTGAGATTCTTTTAACCAGTATGGACGGTGACGGAACCCAAAACGGATATGACATTGAGCTTAACAGGGCAATCAATGATGCTGTCGACATTCCTGTCATAGCAAGCGGAGGCGTCGGCGAGCCGAAACATATTTTGGACGTGTTTGAAAAGACCGATGTTTCAGCAGCTCTTGCAGCAAGCATATTTCATTTTAACCAGTATTCAATAGGCACAGTTAAAGAATACCTGAAGGAGAATAATGTGGCTGTTCGCTTATGATTATCGAAACCCCTATTGATTTGGAATTAACTCAAATGTCCGGTCAGACCTCACAGCCTCCATGGAGTGAAGTTGACGGTACTTTTTCTAATGTTGTTGATGTTAATGATAATCCTGTTATTTTCAATGTCAGGCAATGCGGTGAATTTTTGGATTTCAATTATGCGGGGGATGTTTCAGACAGGCAGGCTATTGATAAGCTGAATTACATTTTTGATTTGGATTTTGATTTGGATAAATTCTACAAGTATCTGGGAAATCATGCTGAATTGGCGCAAATGCCTGAGTTCTGCAATGGTTTGAGACTCTTTTTGGCAAGCGATCCCTTTGAATGCATAATCTCGTCAATATGCTCTGCAAACAATTCAATCAAAAGATGGACCAAATCGATTTGCCGGATAAAAGAGAACTGGGGAGATAGGCTCGCCAATTACTATACTTTTCCTAAAAGCAACGATTTATTAAAAGTATACTTGGATGATGAGGATGAATTTAATTCATCAGATATTCAGGATATTTCAATGTGCACAAATAATCTCAAAAGTTGCGGTGTAGGATATAGAGCACCATACATGAGAAGGGCATCCGAGATGTTTACAGATGAAATTGACCTCTGCGAAATTTTCAACATGGGCTATGATGAAGCCTTTGAAACAATACTTGAAGTTCCGGGAGTCGGTCCGAAAGTGGCAGACTGCATATTGCTTTACGGATTCAACTTTAGGGAAGCTTTCCCATCGGATGTATGGATAAAAAGAATCGTTTCCCATTTATATTTCGATGGAAAGGATATAAGCGTTGCCAAAGTTCGCGATTTTGGAATGGAAGAGTTCGGCAAAAATGCAGGTTATGTTCAGCTTTACATGTTCCATTATGCAAGAATGAGCGGACTGATGAAAAAATTGAAATGAACTAATATGGCTATTTTTTAAAAATCAGACATTCGAGAAATCGGCACTAACCGGATGACATTATTAAAAAACCTAATTTAATTTTTTTACTTTCAAATTCGTTATATATTAAGTATAGTTACTAACCAAACTTTTATTATAGATGGCTGACAAATAATAAATTATGTCAGGAAAATCTAAAATTAATGTTTTTAACAAAATGACAAAAACTGCTTTAGATGAAGAAATAAGTGCTTATGTGGCTTATCATAGGTACTATCAGAGGTTAATTGCAGTTAAAATAGTTAGTGAAGGAAATACAATTGCAGATGCTGCAAATATATTGGGAAAATCCTATCAAACAGTCCACAGATGGATAAAAACTTGCGAATCTGAAGGATTAGAAGGATTAAAACCATCATTTGGCGGAGGGAGGCCATCAAAATTAAATTATGATCAATTGATTGAATTAGATAAAATCATTGAAGAAACACCAAATATGTCAATGAAAGATGTACATCTTCTTGTTAATGAAAAATTTAATGTAGATTATAGTTTAAAGCAAATAGGAAAAATTGTGAGGAAATTAGGATACAATTACAGTAAAGCATATCCTAAATTTTCGAAATCTCCTGAAGATGCAGAAGAACAGCTAAAAAAAACTTAGAAGAACACAATTTATCTTCAAAAGATATTATTGTCTTATTTGATGAAGCATCCTTCCAAAATGAACCCTACACTCAAAAATCATTATATAAAAAAGGAACAAAACACACACAAACTGTAAATCCTTACAAATTTAAAATCAATGCCACAGGATCCTTAGCAATTAATGGAAATTCAACCATCACAATCACAAATTCTTCAACAGCACCAGAAATAGCAATAGCTCTCTTAGAATTAAGATGTGCTAATACAAAAAACAAAAATACAGTAAAATTATTAAATAAAATAATCGAAGAAGTTAACTTAACTGATGAAGAAATAGATGAATTTTAATGGAAAACAATGAAAATAACAAAGTTTTCACAGAAAAAATAATAAAAACAATTGAAAAATATAAAGATGATACGACCTCAACAATTGTTAGAATCATCGGAAAACACTGCAATCGAGAATTAATCAATAAAGAAGAGAAATAAGAAGAAAAATAACCTTAAATCTACTGGAAAAAGAAAACATAATAACAAAAATACAAACCGAACAAAGAATATGTTTAATCTTAGATAATTACAGCGTTCACAAGTCTGCATTCATCAAAAAAATAGCACTACATCTCAATATTGCATTAATATACCTTCCACCATACTCCCCACATCTAAATCCAATAGAACAAATATGGAGACAAATAAAACGAGAAATTAAACATTATTATCTAGAATCAAGAGAATTTTTACAAGAATTAACAATAAAAACCTACAATAAATCGATTTCTGGAACGAAAGTTTATGACAAATGACTCGAAACATTTATAACAAAAGTTTGGTAACTAACTATAATATTTGAATTACTCTGTAAATGTTGTATAATACATCTTTGAGTTTAGTTTCTTTATTTTGGAGTTTTGTGCTTCTGCTACAGTTTTTTCCGTTGAATCTTCTTTTAATTTTTAACATAAATAAACAATAAATATTGATATTCACTTAAATTTTGACAGGGTTTCTACAAGGTTAATATTTATATTAATAAAGAACAAAATCTCTAGTAATGAATGAAAAAATTGATTTGGTTTCACAACCTAAAAAAACTTTTTGGAAATTGAGTATACCAATAATAGCATTTTGTCTTTTTGATTCAATTTATGGTATTGTTGATATGGCATGGGTAACACAAATAAACATTCATGCTTCTTTTGCAGTGGGTATTTCAATTCCTTTTGTTTCTCTTATATTTTCATTCGGCGATTCACTTGGACGGGGTACTAATTCCCTGATATCCCGTTATATTGGGTTTGGCGATTATGAAAGTGGATATAATACACTAATTCATGGAATCATCATTACCAATATAATATGGATCATTATATTATTTTGTGCTGTATTTGCTCAGGAAATAATATATAGTATAAACCCTGCTGATTCATATCTTTTAGCTATGGATTATTTGATGCCACTTCTAACTTTTGCATATGTATTCATGTTTGTTAATTTTTTCTCTGAAACTTTACAGGCAGAAGGAAATTCAAGAATTCCAACCATATTCATAATATCATCGAATATTCTAAATATAATATTGGATCCTATTTTTATTTTTAATTTGAATTTAGGAGTTAAAGGAGCAGCATATGCTACTGTTTTATCTTCATCAATTCCGTTTATAGTTTTCGTATTAATGTATCTGCTTGGAAGAACAAAAATTCCCTTATCTAGAAAATACTTTAAGCTCCGCCCATACATACTTATTGAAATTTGCAAGGTTGCCTTTCCTAATTTCCTGGATGAGGGATTATGGACCTTCACATCATCATTTATCAATGGCATATTGACAGTGACAATGGGACCTGTTGGACCGGTGATTTATTCTGCATCAAATAAACTTAAAACTTTATTGAATTCACCTGTTAGGGGTTTTGGTAGGGCATTAATGAGTGTTACAGGGCATTTATTCGGTGCACATGAATTCGATGAATTATATGAAATGTATAAATACACACTTAAAGTATCTGTTATAACAACAATTGTTGTGATGATTGCATTCATATTTTTGCGCGAGTATGCATTTAGCATTTTTTCCATTAAAGGAATGCAGACAGAAATATTATGGATAGCAATTCTTGGGACAGTCATAATGATTTCACTTCCGTTTACCATTGTCTCTTCAAAAATGTTGGACGGTTTTGGAAAAAGTATGTATTCACTGTTTTTCATTTTCATAAAGCTTTGTGTGCAATGCGGTTTAATATATGTATTGAATATGTATCATATCAACCACTGTGTCTTGATTGGAGTAACTGTTTCCGAAGTACTGTCTGCGATTATATTTTATGCATTCTTAAGATACTTATTCAAGAATTTTAATGAAAAATACGAAAATGAAGATGTCGTTAAAACGTTCAATTCCGATGATGAAACTGAATCTTTAAAAGAGCATGCAGAAATCAAAGATGATGGAGCGGAAAAAAATAAGACTTTAAGAAAAATACTGTTAAATGGGGCATTAATAGTCATGATAATCTTTGTGATATCGATTATACTTTCACTTATTTCAATTAATGATCCTTTAATAGTCATAAGTGGAATAATCGGTTTGATTATCTTTACACTCAGCATCTTTCTAATAACAAGATTAGATAAGCCTATAATTTCTTTAATTGGAGTTATTGTCTCTGCCGTCATACTTTTCACATTCATGCATAGTTATGGCAATAGATTCATTCAGTGGTTTATCATTGCTGGGGCTTTAATGGCGTTTATTTTCATAATTCTAAAAAGAAAATGAACCTTGTAGAAACACTCATTTAAAATATCTGAATTGCTCTGAAATGTTATATAATACATCTTTGAGTTTAGTTTCTTTATTTTGAAGTTTTGTCGTTCTGCTACAGTTTACTCCGTTGAATCTTCTTTTTATTAGAGGTATAACACTTTCCACGCTTAAAATTAAAATCCATGCATTGCGAAGAACAAATTTGAGTGCAAAATAAAAAGAACAGAAACATGTTAAAATCAAAAACAAAGAGAAAAAATCAATTATTTAATAAAAATAAATAATAAACATCGATATTCACTTAAATTTTGACAGGGTTTCTACAAGGTTAGAATTATAATGTTTTGACAATAATTTTTAATTAGATTGTTGAATAGACATTATATTGAAGATGTAATTAATAAGGATGATAAAATGGATATTGATTTGACGGATATCGGAATTGAGGAAGGACAGAAATATGAGGGGATTTACACTACCATGAGCAAGGACGGTGTAAAAAATGCAGCGCCAATAGGAATTGTATGCAATGGCAAAGACAAACTTGGATGCAGATTATTTGTCGGCACTCAAACCCTGAAAAACATTATGGAAACACGCAGATATGTTGTAAATATCACTTTTGATCCTATAAATTTCGTAAATTCAACCATCGGAAACCTGGATATTGAAGAGTTTACAGATGATGATGACATTGCAATATTGAAAAATGCAGAAGCATATGTCATTTGTGATGTTACAGA
>ONUN01000063.1 GCA_900320955.1 uncultured Methanobrevibacter sp.
CTTTAAGACTGGATTTGATAATTTTAACATTAGGATTTAATTTTTTAGCATCAGCAACCATCTTATCAGCATCAGCACCAACCGCTTCTGCCAAATCAACTTTATTAATGACGACAGCATCTGATGTTTGGAATATCAATGGGTGTTTTTCAACTGTGTCATCACCTTCAGTGACACTTACAACCACAATTCTCATATGAGAACCCAATTCAAAATCAACCGGACAAATCAAGTTACCAACATTTTCAATAATAATCATGTCCAAGTCATCCAACGGCAAATCATGAAGTCCATGACCTACTAAATGTGCATCCAAATGACATTCTTTACCAGTATTAAGGCCAACTACAGGAACATCATGTTTTTCAATACGTCCTGCATCAAATTCAGATATTACATCACCGGCAAGAACTCCAATATTATAATCAGTATTGTCAATGATTTCCTCGATTAATGTTGTTTTACCTGAACCAATTGCTCCAACAAAATCAACACAGAATATTTCTTTATCTTCTAAATTTTTTAAATTTTTATCAGCTAATCTCTTATTAGCATCCATAATATTTTTTGCAACTTCCACATCAGCTACTTGGTGCATATTTCCATCTCCATTCACTTAATTATCATCAGGTTTTTCTATAACAATATTTTTGACAACAATGTCTCTACCATTAAGGATTTCAACTGCAAGACTATCACATTCAGGACATTTAACCATAGGCGCATAGTGATCTTTATCATCAAGAATAGCATCACCATGGAAACCGCATTCAGAGCACTCGACTTCAACAGGAATGTCTTCAAAGTGAATTTCTGCATCTTCAACAATAGTATTTTCAACGAGAACTCCCAAAATAAACTTTAACTGTTCCGGATTTACCATAGCTAATCGACCAAGTTCGATAGTGACTTCATTAACCTCAGTTGCATTATTACTTTCAGCAGTTTCTATAACTGCATTAATAATACCCTGAGCCATTGATAATTCATGCATTTTGTGTCTCCTATAATATAATATTAATTTATAAATATAGTTTTGTTTATTAATAAACCTATTTAATCTTTGAGTTATAAATGAGTAATAGAAAAATTGTTTAAAAACAATATTAAACTGTTGTATTTAACAACATTTAAATATATTCTTATTTAAACTATTTAACATAGTATTACTTTGGAGATTATATTATGAGCTATAAATCAAAATTTGGTTTCGGATGCATGAGATTGCCCCAAACCGATGAAGTGGACCCTACAAAAATTGACCAAGAACTTTTCAACGAAATGGTTGACATTTACATGGAAAAAGGATTTAATTACTTTGATACATCTTATGCTTATCACAATGGAGCAAGCGAAATAGCCATTAGAAAGGCATTGGTAGAAAGGTATCCTCGCGAATCATTCCAGATTTGTGATAAAATGCCTACATGGGCATTAACATCCCCTGAGGATAATGACAAATTTGTAAACGAAATGCTTGAAAGACTTGGAATTGATTACTTTGATGTGTTTTTCATCCACAATATCAATGTACCATGGTTGAAATTAGCTGAAGAAAACAATACTTTTGAATATATTAAAAAAATGAAGGAAACAGGAATTGCCAAGAAAATTGGATTCAGTTTCCACGAAAAGGCAGATCTTCTCAAAAAAGTCCTTGACAAATACGGAGACTTTTTAGACATTGTCCAATTAGAACTTAACTATCTTGATTGGGAAGATTCCTCCATTCAGTCACATAAATGCTATGACCTTTGTGTAGAACATGGTTTGGATGTTTATGTAATGGAACCCTTGAAAGGAGGAGTTATTGTAAACACCACTGAAGAGATTGAAAATGATTTTAAAGAATTTGACCCTGACAAATCAATAGCCAGCTTTGCTATAAGATTCTGCGCATCACTTGAACACGTTAAAATGGTTTTATGCGGTATGAGCAAAATGAGTGACTTGGAAGACAACTGCGACACATTTGAAAACTTCAAACCAATAAATGATGAGGAAACTGAATTTTTAGCTAAAATGGCAGAAAAACTTTATTCATCACTTGCAGTTCCATGCAGTGAATGCGAATACTGTGTTGATGCATGCGAATCTGAAATACCAATTCCAGATTACTTCCACATATACAATACAAGCAAAAACCAACCAAAATCAAATATTTACAGATTGTATTACGATAAGTTAGCTGATGAAGAAGTTTCCGCTGAAGAATGCACATATTGTGGTGATTGCATTGATCACTGTACCCAACAGATAAACATCCCCGAAGAGCTTGAAAAAGTTCGTGACCACTTCGAAAATGGTTTCAGCCCATATTCATGAAACCATAATTAATCAAAATTAAATACTGGTTTGTACATAAATATTAATTAGTTTAAATGGAGGTGATACTATCAATATTAACAAGAGTGTAGGAACAATTTGTGCAATTCTCGGTTTAATTTTCATTATTTTCCCAATGTTTTTACCGGACTTAGTTTCAGTAATTGTCGGATTAAGTTTACTGTTCTTCGGTCTTTCCGCAGCATTCATGGGATATAGCATGAAACAATCTTTTGATGACACAACAGCCAACATTACAATTATTATTGGAATTATATCAGCAATATTAGGATTTATATTCATTTTCTTTATTGATTCATTATCATTCCTTAAAGCCATACAATTCTATATTGTTGGACTCATAATGATTGTATTTGGAGTAACTGGATTGATATCCAAAAAGAATCGTGTATCCACATTTACTTCAATACTTGTGTTGATAATGGGAATCATTGCAATAGCACTTGCAATATTTACTAATAACCAGCCGATATACATTGCAGTAATTATAGGTTTAGTTCTAATCATTGAAGGAATTTCAATGAGTTTAGATTGAACCTAAAAACCCATCACCTATTTAATTTTTTAGGAAACTCTCATTTTTAATTCCCTAACCATTTCCCCATTCTTATTTATTTTATAAGCTTTTTTAAAATATTCGACAGCTTTTGAAAATATTCCTGATTGATAATATATTAAACCCATCAATGCCAGTGCTTCTGCATTTTTGCTGTCGAATTCTATTAGCTTTTCTAAAATTTCACAGGCAGTATCCAAATCTCCCTGATTATACAAATCATATGCTTCCTCATACAATATTTCCTCATCGTCAATAGTATTGATTTCAACATCAATATTTTCATTGACAGCAGGCTGTTTATTATTCAACAGTACATCAAGCTCATTTGCCATTTCATTTGCCTTATCAAGTGCTAATGCTCTTTTTACAAACATTTTTGAAATGTCCTTTTGATCTTGAAGATACAATATTTTGGCCATCAGTGCGATGGAATCCACATGATTTTTATTTGAATTCAAAATAGAATTCAGAATATCCTTGGCTTGAGAATAATCATTTTTATTATACAATTCTAAGGCATCCTTGTATCTGAGGTCTTCCTCGTTATCTTGCTTTACTGTTATTACTTCCTCATTTACTTCCTCTTTTTTAGCAGAAGTTTCATTAGCTATAAGATTACACATATACTCCAAAACATATTTTGTGGCATTTTTATGAAGAGGTTTATTATCATTACCGCATTTTGGCGAATAAATGCATGCTGGACATCCGCTTTGGCAATTGCAATTATTCAATAAATCCAAAGTGGATTTCAGCAAGTCAACAAACACATCCACTGCCTTTTCACATATTCCAATTCCACCCTCATATCCATCATAGATAAAAATGGTTGCTTCTTGAGTGTCTTCGTGATAATTTGTTGAAAGTCCACCAATATCAAACCTGTCACACATTGTATGTAGTGGAAACAGTCCAATTAAAGCATGTTCAGCGCCGTGAAGGCCCCCTGCAAAGACTTCCTCTTCGTTTGGAAACATGTCTTCCAAAGTATCTTTAACTGATTTTGGAATTGTAAACCATAATCCCTTAGTATTGAATTTCAAAGGAGGTAAATCCAAGGGATAAGTCCCAATGGATTTGGAAAACTGCATTTTCTTGTATTTGAAGTAATCTTCACTTACGGTCAGCTCACCGAAATGGATTGTAAGGTTGCCGTATTTTGTCTTTGACAATTTCTTTTTAATGCTGATGTCAGTCTGATTTAAAACCATCGTATGATAATCTACGGTTTTTTTGGTGACGTTTACAAATCCTCTTGAGAGACTTACGCTGTCCACAACATAGGTATCTCCTTTGTTGATTAAAATTGCACCATCATGGGCTTCCCTATAAACCTGTGATTTCTCCATCGTTTCAAGCAACTGACCATTACTCATTATTTTGAATTCCTGACCAGAAATCTGATCCAGCGAATGGTCTAATGCGGGATTGTCATCATATGGATACATATAATCCCCGCGTGCATTGATATGCAAGTCTTTTTTTGACACCAAATCCTCAAGGATTTCATCACTGATGCCAAAATATTTTTCCACTTCACCATATTTCAAAGGAAGTTCCTTTGCGGCGCATAATAAATGAGCTTCCTGCAAAATTGGGTTAGTCATATCAATGATGGCATTTTCATGAGGTTTGTCAAAGAAAAATGTTGGATTGTTCATGAAATATTGGTCAAGTTGATTTTCAAAGGCAATCAATACTGCCAGAGATTTTTGACGGCTTCTGCCTGCACGACCTGCCTGTTGCCAAGTGGATATCATTGTTCCAGGATAACCTGAAATGATGACTGCATCAAGAGACCCTATATCAATACCCAATTCCAATGCGTTGGTGCATGTTACTCCCAAATATTTTCCGCTTTTTAGACCATCCTCTATTTCACGTCGCTCTTCTGGCCTATAACCTGCCCTATAAGCGGCAATCCTGTGGGCCAATTTTCCTTTTATTTGAGTCATGTCATTTTTAGCCCACATCGCAATCAATTCAGTGGTCTTTCTTGAAACGGTAAAGCACAATGTTTGAATCTGCTTCAACATCATATACATGAATATATTTTCCGTTTCCATATGCACAGAGGGAGCGTTTTTCATATTGACCTTATTTCTTTTGTAATTTTTAAAAGGATTATATAAAATAAAATCTTTTTCACCGCTAGGGGATGTATCATTATCCACCAATTTGAATTCTTCACCAGTCAATCTGTTAGCAAGTTCCAAAGGATTGGCAAGAGTTGCTGATGACAATATGAACTGAGGATATGCACCATAAAAATTAGCTATTCTTTTTAATCTTTTTATTAGAAATGCAACATTGGAGCCGAAGACTCCCTTGTAGTAATGGGCCTCGTCAATTACAATGTATCTTAAATTACGATAAAATCTTGACCATTGATGATGCCATGACAAAATAAGATGCAACTGATAAGGATTTGTCAATACAATGCGTGATTTTTCGCGGATTCCTCTTTTATCTTCTCTTGGAGTGTCCCCATCATAGGTTCGAGGATTTATTTTTATATTCAGTTCATCTTCAAGATCCTCAAGCACATGAAGCTGGTCATTTGACAATGCCTTTGCTGGATAAATGTATAATGCAGTTGCATCCTTATCCTCAATCATTATCTCCATTATAGGCAAATTAAAAGCCAAAGTTTTTCCAGAAGCAGTTGGTGTAGTGATGATTACATGCTCTCCGTCCTGGATTGATTCATATGTTTCCGCTTGATGGTTGTATAATTTCATGTCTTTTGATTCCAAATAATCGATTATCTTTTCATTTAAATTATCTACTCTTTTAAAATTGGCTTTTTTAGCAGGAATAGTTTCTATGTGAGCAATATTTTCCCTGTATCTCACATCGTTTTTGAATGCATCAATATTACTAGAATCAGACATAATTTCACTAATTAATTTAACAAATATAATTTAAATTCACATAATATATAAAATCTATTTTTTCAATACCCAAACTCCAATTAAAAATTTAAAAATACATATATAAACAAAAGACCCGAGAGCATCTGAAAAGTAATCAAAAACAAGACAATAAATATGCAAGAATTTAAAGTTAGGATTGAAAATCCTAACTTCATATGCATATTATGGAAGATAACTTCCACATATATTAGTTGGATATCATAACATAAAAATTTAATTATTCCATGGTATAATTTAGATTCAACATTGATATATTTCAATCGAGGAATACTTTTCAAGCGCTCTCTCATTTATTATATTAATAAGATAATGACATAAATTAATAAATATATATCAAGAGGGAAAACATGATATCATATGAGGAATTTGAAGACATCATAGTAGAGGTGCTTAAAAGAGACATTTCTTCAAATAAACAGCAAAAGAAAGCCATTTTATCCGAGCCCAACAAATCCCTTTTTATAGTTGCAGGACCAGGATCTGGAAAAACAACAGTGATGGTATTGAAGATATTGAAATATATCTTCGTGGATGACATTAATCCATCAGAGATTTTGGCTACAACTTTTACAAAAAAAGCTGCTGATGAGCTGTATTCAAGAATTTTGGGATGGGGTGACGAAATAAAAAGACATCTGGAAGACCAATACTGTGACACTAGTTTTGAAACCATTGCCAAAATAGAAAGAATTGATTTTAACCAAATAATAATAGGGACTACAGACAGCATATCCGAAGAGTTACTCAGGGAAAACAGAAAACCCGGTGAAAATCAATCTATTGTGATTGAAGAATTTGTTGCAAACACTGCAATGATTAAGATTCTAATTAAAGATGAAAAATACCGTAACGAAAAGCTTGTGGAATACCTGAAGGATTTAAGCGGAAAATCAAAACTTGAAGAACCGTCCAAGATGAGTGAAATATTAATGGAAATAAAAAACAGGATTTTTTATGACCAAATAAACTTTGAAGAGATATATGAAAAAACACAGGAAAATAGCGGGCCAAGATTAGCTCTTGATTGTATTAAGGAATATGAAAACACACTTAAAAACATGAATACAATTGATTTTGCAATGCTTGAATCAAATTTCCTTAAAAAACTCAAGAATAATGAACTGGATTTGTTCCTAGATGAAATAAAAATTGTCTTAATTGATGAATATCAGGACACCAATCTAATTCAGGAGGACATCTACTTTACAATTGCCCAATCAGCACTTGAAAATGACGGCAATATCACTGTAGTCGGTGACGATGACCAATCACTATACCGCTTTAGAGGAGCGACCGTGGATTTATTCACAAACTATCAAAAACGTGCGAAAGACAGGCTGGGTATTGATGTTGAAGAGATTAACTTAACAACAAATTACAGGTCAACAGAAAATATCATCAATCATTGCAACCAATTTGCAGAACTTGACAGAGAATATCAAAATGCAAGAGTTGAAAATAAACCAAAAATTATCGCTCCCGACTTTGACAGGGATAAAATGCCTGTATTAGGAATGTTTAGAAATAATCCTGAAATGTTGGCGCGTGATTTATCACGACTGATAGACAATCTGGTAAATAAAGGCGAAAGCGAGATAAAAGTGCTGCAGGTTCTGGATGAAGAGTACTATAAAAAGGTAAATGGCACTATCAACATTGCGAATTTGCAGAAGATAAAACAGGAATCGGTTAAAGCCGGCAAAAAGGAAGAAAAAATCAAGCTTAAATTAGATAGCGATTACGGATCAGCTTCTGATATAGCTATATTATCATATTCACCAAAAGAAATGCAATATGGAAACCGTTCATTTCTCCATCACTTAAGAAAAAATCTCAAAAGACTTAGAAAACCAATTGAAATGTTTAATTCAAAATTCAGATAAAACAATTCCTAATTTGGCAAAAAGAAATATGATTCGTTGGAGGTTTAAAGCAAAAGATTACATTAAAATGAATCCTGAACCTCATGAACCTATTTCTTTAAATGATTTCGTGACCCGCTGGCAACTTCGAAGGCCATATCCCGAAAGCGTTAATGGAATTGAACAGCACTGGCCTAAGAATGCAAGTTTAATGGAACTCGCATACAAATTAACAACATGGATTGAAGAACTGCAGGACGATGTTGAAGGAATCGTATATCTTGAAGCTATAACAAAATCAATTACACAAACAGGATTTTTTAATGATTATCATTCAAATATTTCATTTAAGACACCGATTAACGAAAGAGAATCCGTTCTGGAAGCCATATGGAATATTTTTATACCTCTTTCAACTGGTGGAGTAAGCATTGATGAATCCCTTCTCGAAACATTGCCTGATGACAGAATAAACGTCTTATCGATTCATCAATCAAAGGGGTTGGAATTTCCACTTGTTATAGTAGATGTAGGTTCAAGATTTAAAACAAATGACATCAGAACCCAACGATTAAGATTCCCAAAGACATTGCCAGACAAAAAAACTATTGAAGATACAATCAGACAACACAGCATACTTGGTGAAAGTGAAAGAAGTGAAAAAGACAGGTCATTTGATGATTTAACAAGACTTTACTTTGTTGCATTTTCAAGAGCTGAAAGTGTTTTATTGTTAATTGGCCTTAACTCAGCAATAGAAGGTTACAACAAGAAGAATGATCATTTTGACATACCAAATATTGCATTGGGTTGGAGCAGAGATGAAAAATATGTTGGATTTAGAGAAATTTATCTAATTTAGGAGATTAAATATGAAATTGCCTTCAAGATCAAAAGCATATATGATTCCGGAATACAGTTTAACCGGAGATTTACTGTCCTTTTTAACATGCAATCTACAATACCGCTACCAGAATAAAGGTACTCTACCTCCTTCAAAACCGGTTCAAAGATGGTTTGGAGAGTTTATTCATGGAGTAATGGAAGAAGCATTCATCAGATGGAAACAAAACAAAACAGAATTTCCATGGGATTGGCTTGAAGATATTAGACCCATTGAAGAACAAATCGATTTGAGACTGCAAACAAGGGGATTGTATCCTCACGATGAAGATTTATTTTTCAGTTCAACAAACCATGACGTTGAAAACCTAAATGAACATGACCATAAGAAATTAGCAAGTGCAAGAGCTGAAAAAGCCATTAATATCTGGGGAGAACACCTGTTCCCATTGATTGATTCATCTGAACTTCTAATTAAAGGAATTAGAAATATGCCCAAATATGATGAAAAAAGAAGCAGGTCCAATTATTATGGAATCAATGGAGTAGTTGACGTATTGACATCCATAAACATTAACAAAACTCATGACAACAAAATAATTGAAATCCTAAAGAAAAATGAGGATTTCAAAAAAAGAATTGCTGAAAGCGTTGGCGAAGAAGAATATGAAATAATCATTGACTACAAAGGAATGAAGCGACCTCCGATTGAAGTGTCCGATTCAAAATCAGAAAACACATGGGAAAGTCATAAACAACAGATATTAACATATTCATGGCTCAGGTCCCAACAGGAAGATTCCAAATCAATATTTGCAGGAATAATATTTTATTTAAATGAACTTGTTCCATCAAAAGAAGATTTGGCATTGATTAAAGACGAAATGAAAAACGGTTTAATAGATGAGAAAACACTTGAAAAATACAAAAAGGATTTTGAATTGATTGACAAATGGCAAGATGATGACAAGGCCCCTGATTTGAGCAGTGAATTCAAGTTGGAAAGGTCTATTCGTATAATCAATATCGATTCAAAAGAAATAGGAAAATCCCTTGAAAAATTTGACGATGTCGTATACAATATTGAAGAGTCACTGATTAATGAAATGAAAGGATGTAAAATTCAGGATGCATGGAAAGCTGAAGCTGATGAGAGAACATGCAGCGCATGTGACTTTAGGACATTTTGCAAAAACAATAAAAATAAAACAAAAGACTTTAAAATTCCTTGAACATAATATTTAAATGAGGTTGTTACTATGACAAATTTAGAGAAAAATCAAAAATACTGTGAAGCTATTGAAAGCAAAATTAAATTAGATGCCAAACCAGTTGCAATGAAATTAATCAAAACAGAGGATGACCTTCCTGACGGTTACAATTTAATTGATGAAAAGGTAAGACACTGCGAAATGGTTAGAAAAGCATCTTTAGGAGATAAATTTTACTCCACCCTTGAAGAACAGATGTGTTTAGGAGGAGCAGGAGCAATAGGTCTTAGAGACATGCCGCCAAAATTGGCAAATGGTGAAAAATACTTCTCATTAGGAAGATTCCAAGACTTGGAAACCGCTAAAAAACTAACCAGCAAACTTTCAATTGTTGAAGACGAACACTGGGGAATTGTTTATGCTCCATTGGATGAAGCTGATTTTGAAGCGGATGTTATTGAAATCATAACAGAACCTGTTGGCGGAATGAAACTTGCCCAAAGTATCGTTTATAAGACCGGTGAAAAAATCACCCCTTCCTTTGCAGGTATTCAATCATTATGTGGAGATGCATTTGCAAACCCATATATTACAGATGGAATTAACTTTACATTAGGCTGTGACGGTTCTAGAAAAGCAGCAGACATTAAAGATAATGAAATGGCTGTTGGAATCAGTGCAGCAAAAATAGATGAAGTTATTTCAGGTTTAGATTCAATCTAAAAGGTTTAAATAATCTTCATAATGATTAATATTTAACAATTCTTTTTCATTTTTTTCTTTTATTCCATAAAACACATAGCCATCAGCAAAAATCTTTCTAAGAATTGGATTTAAGTTATCATCTTCATTTTCTAGATAACTCATTAAATTTTTTCTATGAGCTACAAATGGCATTCCCAATCCTTCAGCAGTATCGAGCAATCCTGTTTTTCTTCTTCTTAAAATCGATATTGTTTTTTCAGGATTTTCAGAATTTTGAATTGTTTCAATCATTCTATTAAACGTTTCAGCCGAAACCGTTGGCTGGTCTCCAGTTATGCATAATGCATAATCCGAATCAGAATTGGATAAACCGTTGAACAATGATGTTGATAAACCTACATCAACAGGATTATTTTTAATGAACTTGACAGAACCATCATAATTATCAGAAATAGCATCCATTATTTCACTAGCATAATGTCCAAGTACCACAATACATTCATCAGTATTTGCAGATAATGCATTGTCAATAGTTGTCTCCAAAACCGTTTTATCGTTGAAAGGTAAAATAAGTTTATTTTTTAAAACTAGATTTCGAGAAATTTGATCCTTTCGCATCCTGGAATTTTTTCCCGCAGCCGTAATAATAGTTGAAATTGACATAAAATAAAAAAAAGAAAATAAAGATATATTTATTTTTCTGGAATATATCTTATAATTTTAGCGTAAATACCCATACCGACTCCTTCACCTTCAGTCCACATTATAATTTTGACCGGATAGTTATGATTGTTAGATACAGTAATACCGCTTGCAGGGTTATAACCGAACAATACTGCACTCTCATCAGAAGTCATACCTACAGGCATTCCAAATCCTTCAGCCAATGCTGCATCCCTCAATGCTCTTGCAGGAGGACATACACCGTGTGCTGCACTTCCACCAGGAGCAGAAGCATCACTTGCTGATTCGAAATATACATAATCTTTACCGCTGCTTGTAGAATTTGGCGGGATTACAGTTCCGTTCCATGCGTCTACAAATTGATGCGCATTAATTTCCCTAATTGAATCACCATACTCAGGGTGTGAATCAAAAGAAGTTGAACCTTGTCCGCCTGATTGTTCTGTATAATTACCAGAATATAATAAAATTGGTGAACCTGTTGGGTATTCAGCCGCATAATCTACAACATCCTGCCCAAATATACGTGGAACATCAGAAGCCTTAATATCATTCCTTCCATCGGAGAAACCAACCATACCCTTATCAATGGTGAAATTGTCTCCTACCTGAGAATCATAATTATACCAGCTTACAATAGTATCATTATTGAAATATTGACTTGAGAAATTTAAAGTTTTAATTTCATTAGCCGGAATAGATTTAATAACTTTTCCATCTTCTACAAGATCAACTCCAGAAGATGTTTTAGTTAAAACTTTAGATGGTGCACTATATCCCCACACATAGTTACTTGGCCCCTTAACAGCCAATTTATCTCCTTCAAAAGTCAAATATCCCGGTCCATCGATGCCAACTGCTTTTCCATAAGAATCAATTCCTTCACTTGACACAGTTGTAAAATCAAAAGGAACTACACCAGTTGAAACCGACATCAAAATCCCATGCAAATCAAATGCCATAAGTTGATGACCGATAAAACCAAGATTAGATAATAATGGGAGCTGAATAGTTTCATTTTCACCCACAATGGAATCTCCAGCAAATATTGATTGCCCAATAGATAAATTATAAGTATCGGCAATGGATTGACCAGTGTAAGGAGTACTATTTACAAATGTGAAAGCAAATAAAAGAACACTAACTGAAAACAATACTAAAAGTATTGTAATTGATTTACTTCTCCAACTTTTACTCATTATAATACACCATAAATTAAATAACATAACTATATATTACTAACTTTATATAAAAAGATTATGTTTTTTATGACAATTTTTCAGAAATGAGTTTAATTCTTTCTTGAATATCAATAATGACATCTTGACCATTACCACCAATCAGTATCGCATCTTCATGAGAATATTCAGCAACAAGTTCAATAATCTCATCAAGAGAGTTTACTGTGATGATGTTTCCTTCATATCCCAATGAGTTTAATCTATAAATTGCCAAATCCAAAGTATCGTCAAGACCGGGGAACAATACGATAACTTCAGGATTATATTTAACAGCAACATCCAATATATCAAGCCTATGCTCTTCGTTATGTCTTGGAGTACCTATAAATATTGCATAAAAATCTTTTTCGGCCAATATTGAAGCTAAAGCATCAGAATTATCAGTTTTTCCAACATAAACAGATGCATCATTAATTTTATAAACATCCAATCTTCCCTGAACCGCTTTGAACTCAAAAAGAGTGTCCCGTATTATATCTTTAGGTATCTTCAATTCTTTTGAAATTGCAGTGGCCAATCCCGCATTAAGCAGGTTGAATTTACCGAATACCTGCAATTCATCCTGATATTCAAAATAAGGAACGTATTTACTTGCAGATTCCTTAAAATCACTGTTGAAATCTTGATTAAATGCAGTAAATATTGTTTTATCTTCAAAAAATCTAACTAATGAATTCTTATAGTTGGCAACAGTTTTATGAACATCCATATGATCATTACCAATATTTGTAAGGCCTACAAAATCAAAATCAAATGAATAATTGCAAAAGTCCAGGGTCATGTCACATACTTCAACAAGCAATATGTCATAATCGCCTTCACTAGCTTCCAGCATCAAGTCATAATAACCTGAAAATCCTCCGCCACCATTTCCACCAACCAAAACTTTCTTTCCGGCATTTTCCAAAATATTTCTCAACATGTGAACGGTTGTGGTTTTCCCATTGGTTCCTGTAATGCCTATAGTGAATATATCCTTGTGTTTTTGTAAAACATCGCTTAACAAATCACAATCTTCAAGTAAACGTTGTGCAAATGCTCCTCCAAACATGCTGGGACTAATGGCTATTGCATCACATTGTTCAATAGCATATGAATTTGTAAAACCCAAATCAACAGTTAAATTATCACCAACAATAGAAACTGTCTGTTCACTGTCCAACATGTTCATAGATAAACGTGGCAAATTTAAACCGGATAAATCGACATTAATATTTAAATCAGTAGCATAAACTTCCCATCCATGATTTAAAAGAGAAGTCACTGCTTTTTTTCCTTCTACACCCAATCCAATAACAGCAGCTTTCATAAAA
>ONUN01000038.1 GCA_900320955.1 uncultured Methanobrevibacter sp.
GAATTTGAAATGTTACAGAATGCACAGATGACTTTTGCACCTGTTCCTTCAAGAATTGAAGCAGTTCTTTCAGCAGCTGATCCTTCCATAAGGTCAATGAATCTGAATGGTTTTCCACCGATTGCAGTTTCTAAAGGTACTGTTGCATCCATGACAATTTTGCCAGCACAAAATTCTTTGATTCCTTCAATTGTTGGTTTTTGAGCTGCCAATGGTACTGTAATAATCAATACGTCACCTTCTTTTGCAGCATCTTCATTTGCCATTCCAACCATATTTGATAAATCATAGTCTGACAAATCTTCTTTTGCCTGTGCAACTACATCCAATGCTTTTTCTTCTTTTCTTGATCCTACAATTACATCAACACCAGCAATAGCTAATCTTTCTGCAATTCCAAGTCCTTGTGGTCCGGTTCCTCCAATTATACTTACTTTCATTTTATCACCTATTTATCAGATATTCAGGCAGTTTTCCGTTTTGAGCATATTTTATTTCATAGCCGAAAATATCCCTGATGCTTTCATCCACTTTTCCGCCAAGGGATTCCAGTGAATATCTCATTTTAAATGGCATCTTACAGGGCATGTTGAATTCTCTTGTACATCTCATGCACAGGTTGCATTTTCCTAAAAAGAGTCCCAGAGAGTTTTCATCTTCCAGCATGTAAATTTCATTCATGAACTTGACTTTCATTCTTTCAAATCTTTTTAGAATGAATTCAAGTTCTTTTTCTTCAAAAGTGTGTGCCAGTTCCTCTTCGGAAAAATCAATTTTAAAAGCGATGATTTTCAGCTTATTGTATGAGTTCCATACTTCATCAACATCAAATTCGAATGGGGGATAGTTCCAGTTGTATCCCAACATCTCCTCTTCTTCTATGCATAGTTTTGAGACTTCCTCAAAATCTACATATTTCTCATAATACTCCCCAACATCTAAATCTGCCGTGAGTTTTTTAATCTCTGACATATTAATCTATATTAAAATTGAATATAATATAATTTTCTATCCTTCAATTGCCCGATTGATTTTAATTTTTTTGGAATTGTAATTAATCGATTTGTTTGTGTCGGTCAGTGACTTTTTCAATGTATTGACAATTGATCTTAGCACTTCCTCATCGAATTCGATTGTTTCCTGACATTTGAATTCACAGTATTTTGATATTTTTTCTTCTTCGAGAAACTGAATGTATTCATCCCATCCTTCATTCATATCATCAATCATTATCTTCAAGTCCAATATGCGGTCGTTCAATTCATCCGCTTTTCTAAAGGCTTCTTTTTCGATTTCTGAGAGGTTTTCCAAATCTTCATTTCCCCATTCATACAAGTAAGTTTTTCTGGTCATGATATCACTTTTAGGTATACCTAATATTATTATCCTAAATCATATATTAATCTTATTGTTGAAAATGAAAAAATACATTTGAATGATAGGCCAAATTATTTATCTCTTTTGAGGACAGTTTAAAATCAGTGCCATTTCACCTTACAATATATTGGCCCGGATTTAAGAAGTCATCCAAAAATTCCAAATCAATATCCTCAACATCAATGAATTCAAAGGTGTTAATCAGGTTATTTTTAAGGTTTTTTCCAACCTTGATAAGATTGATGTGTTCCTTTGTAAAAATATGTGAAATAAAATCAAAAGCATTATCAAATTCCCTTTTTTGTGTGTGAACCAGATAATCTCCCTGAATATAACAGTTCTCACGACCGTATTTCTTAGCGAAGTTTTCACACGCCTTATTGATGAAAACCTTGGGTCCCTTGTTTATTTCAACATCATTCAGTCTGGATGAAGACATTTCCAAGAGAATAACACAGTTTATTATCTCATCACTCCAGTAATCCGCCTTAAATACATTGAACTCTTTACCATTCAGTTTCTTTTCAAGAGATTCACATGTTTTTCTAAGCTGAGGATGGAGCGTATCCAAAGGCATGTCTGGAATGTTAAACCTGAATGCAATTAAATCACTGTTTCTTTTTTTAAATTCGTTTAGAATATCCTGTCTATTTAAATTTTTCTCAAGAGGGTAAAAATAGTCTTCTTTATTGTCTGAAAATATAAAGTTACGTGCAGACTGTATGAATTCTGCCATCTTGTCCAATCTTAAAGCGGCACCTACATTACGTTTCTCATCTGTTGGATCGATTACAATCAATGGGTCTTTAAACAAATCACTGGTTCCATATCCTTCAAGGTCGATTATTTCACCGAATTTCCAGTTTATGGCTGCTTTTAAAGTATTTTCAAAGTTGCCGTAGTTTATGATTAAAAGCTCACACAGATAACCTGCAAATCCACCGACCTTAAATTCAGAGCCGTATGTTCCGGTCATCGCCATGAAGCGTTTTAGGAGCAAAACTTCATCATCCTGATTTTCTTTTAGCTTATCCTTAACATATCGAGTATGAAGGATTGTCCTGTCAACCGCTGATTTAAGCTGGCTTCCATCCTCTATCTGATAGCATGGTACTATATCCACCTCACAGTCTTCAATATGAGTTGTAACATAAGGATGGGAAGCATAATGATGCTCAGGGTCACTTCCAAATTCAGTGCAGCATAAATGTGCCAATTCAAGACCTTTTTCCTTTAAATATGGTTTACCTGTATCCAATGGAAATGCTATGAAGATATCAATGTCAGATTTTCCTTTAAGTGCAGTATTTTTAGCAACTGAACCTACCAAATTAACTTTAGCATCAATGTTTCTACTATCGCATGCATTCTGTAAAAAATTCATGATTCTTGATGAAACATCATCTATATGCTGTTTTTCTTCTGCTGTTGGTTTGATATCTTTTAAAATAGCTTCATAATCCATATAATCACAATTCAAATACGTTTATATCATCGTATATTGGTCCTGATGGTTTTAATGTAGATTTTTTAAGGACAATTTTATCTACACTCATCTCACCAATTTCTACATCGCTGAAAGATTCTATTTGAGACTTAACCTTATTTTTGTTTTTAGCTGATTTCATTCGTCCGATGGTTAAATGAGATGAGAATTTTTTATCTGCCTCGAAACCGAGTTTTTTAAATTCGACATCCAATTTGTCATGCAAATCTTTAAGAATTTCATCACCTTCAAGGCCAACCCAAATAACCTTGATGTGGTTGGTGTTTGGAAATGTGCCGCATCCTTTTATTTTTATATTGAAAGGTTCAAATTCAGATACAACTTTGGATATCTTTTGAGAAAGCAAATCAATTCCTTCAACATCAATGTCTCCGAAAAACTTCAATGTAAAATGAAGATTGGCCAAATCCACATATTTTATATTTGCATCAATTTCCTTGAAACTTTTGATAATCTTATTGATTTTAGGTTTTAAATCATCATCCAAATCAATTGCTAGAAAAGCTCTGATTTCAGGCATCAAATCACACTCATTGTTCAATTATTGTCTCATCAATAGCTATACCGAAGTGACGAGCGTTAGTTTCTATATACACTTTCACTTTATCGCCGGTTTTAATGTCAGCTACTGAGAGAGGTTCATCATTTTCATCAACTATTCTGATTGTTTCAGCATTTTGAAGAAGGGTTCTGATGGTTTGACCTTCATATTCTGCTTCAATCAATATCAGTGGTCTTCTTTCAATTTTGCTTCTTCCGACATATGCAGTTCTTGTTTCACCTTCAGTGTTTACAATTAAAACCTCATCGCCGGCTACAAGCTCTGAAAGGTATCTTGTTTTGTTTCCAGGAACCATCACATAAGCTTGAACAGGACCTGCATTAACTCTAAATGGACGTGATGCAACGTATTCACTTTCCAAGGATTCTGAGTGAACCAAAAACATTGATTTTGAATATGAACCGATAAGCATCCCTTCGCCGGGTTTCATCATGTCGGTTGTGTCAACACAAACCCTGTCGCCTGATCCTAATGGCTTTACATTTGTTACTGTAGCTATTTTCAATTCATATTTGGTTTGTGATGCTTTAACTACCTCTTCGGCAATCTTTTTGGTATTGTTGAAATCATTTGCTTCAAATATTACCCCATCAGTACCATGTTCCAATGTTTCCAGAGCTACTTTTGCACCATCCAAGTCACGGACCGCTGCAATAATTTCAACATCTTCCTTTTGCAAGTCTGCAATGATGTTTTCAAGAGGAATTATTGTCCAGTCAGTTCCCACAAGAATAATATAATCAACAATAGGACCTAATTTTACTGCAAGTTGTTCGTGAACTTTGTCTGTGATTTTTATATATGCACATACGGTTTTTCCTTCGCTTTTTGCTTTTTTAGCATTTGCAATATCAACTGAATCTGAAAAGTCATCTTTTAGCTCAATAAAGCCGTCACCTTCACCATTAATACCAACAAGATATATGTCAGCGTCATCAGTGTTTGCAATAATCTTTACATTGCCCAGCTTTCTGATTTGTTCTATGTCATCCAAATCCAAAACATGGTCAATTCCGGATTCCAATGCTGTGGTTATCATTTCCTTTTTGTCATCCCACAATTCATCAGGAGTGCTTATCCAAGCGAATTTGTTTTGCATACAATCACCTTATTTTAAGAATTTTAAAGCTTCATCTACTTCTAAATCATGATGAACTACTTCTGCAATAGCTCTTGTAATTTTACCCGGGTTTTCTGCCTGGAAGAGATTACGTCCAAATGCTACACCAGCACCGCCAACTTCAAGAGAATCTTTTACCATATTCAACAAGTCTTCATCTGTGTCCACTTTAGGACCGCCTGCAATTACAACAGGAACAATTGCTCCTTCCACAACTTCCTTAAATGAATCAGGATCTCCAGTATAATTGGTTTTTACAATGTCCACACCAAGTTCAGATCCTACACGTGCAGCATGTTTAACGAATTCCACGTCATGTTCGTTTTCTACTTTTTGGCCTCTAGGATACATCATTGCAAGTAAAGGCATTCCCCAGTAATCACAGGTTTCAGCGATTTCACCTAATTCCCGTAACATTTGGCTTTCTGTTTCGCTTCCGAGGTTTACGTGAATGGATACTGCATCTGCTCCTAGTTGGATTGCTTTTTCAACGCTTGTTACAGTTACCTTATCATTTGGGTCAGGTGCAAGAGAAGTACTTGCAGATAAATGTACAATTAATCCAATGTCTTTTCCGTAACCTCTGTGTCCTTGCTGTACAATTCCCTTGTGCATTAAAATTGCATCTGCACCACCTTGGGAAATGTTTTCTACTGTCTCATCCATGTCAATAATACCTGGAATTGGACCGCTGGATACACCGTGGTCCATAGGTGCGATTACTGTTCTTTTAGTATTTCTGTTTATAATTCTTTCTAAACGAATTTTTTTACCTATCATTATTAAGCCTCAAAATACTTATGATTTATATTTTTCTTGATTATGATATATAACATTAATTGTACTCATCTGGACAATCATGCAAGATATACTGAATTAATTTTAAAATATGATGAAAAAATAGGGTCAAATAATTGACAAAATTCAAACTTATGAAAAAACAATATAAAAAATTATTAATAAAAATAATAAAAGATATACAGGATATTTAAAAATTAAAAATTCAAAAAATCCTCGAAAAACAATGCCCCTTTAGGACTTTTACGTACATTATTGAAATCATTACAGACAACATCCAGTAAAAATTCACCTTTTTCTGTTATTGAATAGAATTTTACTTTCTTATTGTCCTGAAGAACGTCTTCACCAAAAATTAAACCATTTCCTTCCATATCTTTTAAGATAGGATACATTTTACTGGGATTGGACTTTTTTAAACTGCCTGAACTAATTAAACTTTCAAAAATATCTGAAAACTCTTTTGAAATATTATATCCATGAATAGGACCATAATGTTTTATAATCCACAAAATTAGAAAACGAGAAATTCCATTAACCGTATGAGTGATAATCTTATCATTCTTAATAAACTCAGCATATTCACTATTTTTAACACTATTCATTTTTTTCGCCTAAAAAAATTAAAAAAAGTTAAAAAATTAAATTAAATTTTTTAAACTTTTAAATACCAAACTTTAACTTTGAGCAGGGTAAATCTATTAGGATAATCCTCTTCAGGCATTTCCCATCTACCGTCATCAAAGTCACAATAATCCACTTTACTTACAATTTTTCCAGTGTAGATATTCTTGAAATAGAATATTGCTTTACTAATTATAGTATGTTTGGATTTCTTTTTAAAGATTACCTTTACTTCCTTTTCATCAAAATCATTTTTGAATTTAAGGGCAATTTTATCTTTAGTTTTTAAAGTTTTAGTGGATTTTGCTTTGATAACTGTGGAATATTGTTTTCCAATTATGATTTTAGACACTTTGCTAATTTTGTATCTATCATCGGCAGATGTAATTACCACCTTATGAGATCCCGGCTTTAAATTTTGAGTATTAAATTTAGCTATGCCTCTTGAATTAGTTTTAACTATGTATGTTTTACTTTTAGATCCTGTGTAAATTTTTAATTTAACCTTTACATTTTTAATAGGAATATCATCATCGTACCTGTTTTCAACTTTTACCTTAAAATAGTTTTTAGATTTATATTTAAAAGCTACTTTATCGGCTTCAGTTTTGGTTGGTATTTTTCTGACAGGTTTTGGTTTGCTAACAACAGTTGGCGGGTTAGTTTGAGTATTTGTAGAAGTGGCATTTTCTTTTGAATCAACATTTTTTGTTGAAGAAGAATCTTTATTATCTGAAACATCATTTGTTGAATTTTCCAAATCAGTTATAACCTCATTGATTGCACCAGAATTATCGGAAATTTCTTCTGATTGTTCTGAAATGCTCGTCGAATTCACATCACCTGTTGCGGATATTGCAGAAATTGCCATGAATAGGCATAAAAATACTGCAAATAGTATTGAAACCTTTTTAAAATTCATTGTTAATCTCCCCTTAATATGAAAAAATCATATTGTTTAGTCAAATATATAACACCTTTTATATTTAAACAAGTATTATAAAATTTGATATACATAACAGAAAAAATAATCATTTTTTTAGGGAAGGTGTCCACAAATCAAATTCCTTTATCAATGGAGGAATTCCAGAATCGTTATATGAATCAAGATAACCATCTAAAGAGAGATATTTTTCATCACTTACACTGGCAGAATTTACAAATTCCAAAAGCCCACGATTTCTAATAACAGTATGTTTTGGCTTGAATGTGGATGACCAAATATAAAACACCTTAAAAACAGTATCCGGGTGATATCCCCCACCCAAATCAATTGCCAATACATCACACTTCTGAACTTTTTTAAATGCTTCGGCTAAAACTTCATGACGCCTTACATCGCCTGAGATAAACTCAACATTGTCAAAATCATCCATCACGCCAACAGCTTCAGGAGAATTGTCAATGGCTACCACATTGCAATCTGAAGAAAATAATTGGGTTGTGCCTCCAAGATGACAACCCAATTCAATAACCGTATCCCCGACATTGACCAGATCTGTCAAATCCTGACGATATTTTTTGATGTTGTAACTTAATTTAATCATAAACAATACCAATATTGTTGAGTTCACATATATGTAAGTCATCAACGTCTAGTTTTTTGAACACATCTTCATCATATGCAAAAGCAAATACAGTATTTCCAAGCATTGCCATTGAACTGCCCAAAATATCACTCGAAGAATTAAAATAATCAACTAAATTTTTAACATCGTCTGACATTAATTTTGTCTCGTTTGAAAATTTGTTGGAAAAGGACAAAAAATTCTCCACTGTAGGTTCCTTTTCAAACAATTCCAAATATTTCAAACCAGCTTCAGAGAGTATCTGTTTATGGTGAGGATCACGAATTATATCTGCAGTATTGATTGAACCAAATGTCTTGTACGCTATAAATACATCATGCCTAAATGATTTTATTTCACCAATGCCCGGAGCGCCGGATTTGGTTCTCAATACCAAGCCCTGGCCAGTCTGTGCAATGACATCACCTAGCCCTGCACCCAAATTTATTTCAGCCATATGGGCAATCTGACCACATAATTCTTCAGAATACCCCAAATCGAGAAATTCATTTATAGCCAATGTTAAACTAAATGCAGAAGCGGCAGATGTTCCAAAACCAGCACCAATTGGAAGCTGTATGTCCTGTGTGATTTTAAATGTATCGTCAATTTCCAGGATTTTTAAAACTTCACCAATTACTGTTTCATCTCCCTGATTGACATCGACATCCAATTTGTCTGCAGGAGATATTGTGGTTCTAACGCCTTTGGAAAGGAGAAATCCCACTCCACAGGATCCGTTTTTTAAACTTACATCATGGTTTTCGATATTGAAAAAGCCTGTAATGTGTCCGGGAACAAAAACTGATTTATTCATAATATATCTATTGTCTTTCCAGTTAATTAAAATTTTTGACCAATTTCATAAGCCTTTTTAAGGTCTTCTTCAGCCTTATCAGCATCTCCAATTGATTTAACACCTGCAACTTCCAAAGTCTCGATATATTCAAGTTCAGTGTTGTTCATGAACGGCTGGGCTTCAGTAAGTTTAATGTATGGCTCATAGATATCCTTATCAGGAAATGCATGAGTAAATATCATGGCGGCTTTTCCATTGAACTTTTTATCAGGATTATTGAAAATGGAATAGAACCTGTCAATGACAGTTTTTGCCTGCGCTGTCATTTGACCAAAGTAAATTGGGGAAGCGATAATTATACTAGCTCCCTCTGCTAGTTGATTGATGATTTCAGCACCATCATCATCGAATCTGCAGTCCTTACCTTTAGCACAAATTTCACAGCCGCTGCACGGATTAATGTCCAATCCACTAACATAATACTTGATAACTTCATGACCATTGTCTTCACAGCCTTTAATCATTTCATCTAAAACACGATTTGTATTGCCTTTTTTTCTAGGACTTGCCTGTATAGCTAAAATTTTCATATAATCTACCTCTCATATTAATTAATTGAAGAAAGGTATTTAAAATTAACTAAAAAATAGTTGAAACTTTAATATAATTAAAAAAAGAAAAAAGTAGGAGTTTTGTTAAAACTCCCCAAAAGTGTTTATTTTTGTTTTCGTCTGATTAATGGAATAAACAAAGCTAACAATAACAATACAATAGGGTTACCAGTAGCATATTTATCATGTTTCATTTGTTTAGGCACATGATGCTTATGAGGAACAGTATGATTATGATGAACAGGATGTTTAGGAGTGGAATTTTTAAGTTCAGGAGGTACAGTATCATTAACAACCCTAGTAGTATTAGTACTGTTAACAGTATCGTTAGTAATATTGTTACCTGCAATCACATTATTAACTTTGAATCCAACACTGGTAGTATTGAAAACAACAATGAAACTAGCAGATTCATCAACGCCTAAAGTTTTAGCATAGATAAACTTGCCATCCCCAACATATGTCCAATCCTTATTAGGAAGCATATGGTCAAATACAAGACCTTCAGAATACTCCCTATCAATAACATAAACACCAGTCAAGTTACAATCACCTGTGTTTTTAACAACGATTCTAAATGAAACTTGCTCACCAACTCTGACCTTCTTGTCAAGAGTAATCTTTTGAACACTCATATCAGGATGATATTCAGGTTCAATCAGGATAGTGAAATTACCTTCAGTCTTTGTGAAATTGACTGTACGGTTTCCATCTACCACACCGATAGTATAGTTAATTTCCTTACCATCCTTATAAACAGGCAAATCATCAAAAGTGAATTTCCAATCATTACCCGGATACAAGGTAACATTAGCAACTTTTACACCATCAGCATAAATAATAACCTCAACAGGCTTATCATCCTTATTGTTGTCATCCCTCCAAACTTTAGTAATATTAACAGTAGTTATTAAAGGAACATGAGTATTAGTAACAGTGAAACTATAAGCATCATCTTCAGCTACAACAGAAGTGTAATTAGCAACACTAATCTCTTCAACGGAATACTCAATCAACTCACCACCATCATAAACAGGTAAGTTATCAAAAGTATATTTCCAGCCATTAGAATCATCTAAAGTAACAGTACCTACAACATCACCGTCAGCAACCAAGACAACAGTAACTCCAGAAGGCCTTACACCATCTTGGTTATTATTATCATTCCAAACCTTAATCACATCAACAGAAGTAATTTCAGGAACATGAACATTAGTAACAGTGAAACTATATGCAGAATCATTAGACACCACAACAGTATAATTTGCAACATCTAACTCATCAATTGAATACTTAACCATAGTACCATTACTGAAAACAGGTAAGTTTTCAAAGGTATGTTTCCAATTATTAGAATCATCTAAAGTAGCAGCACCAATCACGTTTCCATTACCCCTCAAAATAACAGTAACACCAGAAGGTCTAACACCATCTTGGTTATTATTATCATCCCAAACCTTAATCACATCGACAGATGTAACAACAGGAACATGAGTATTAGTAACAGTGAAACTATATGCAGAATCATTAGACACTACAGAAGTGTAATTAACAACACCAACTTCTTCAACGGAATACTTAATCACAGTACCATTACTATAAACAGGTAAATCACTGAAAGAAGCACTCCAATTATTAGAAGCATCTAAAGTAACAGTGCCTACAACATCATCATCGGCAACTAAGACAACAGTAACATTAGACGGCCTAATACCATCTTGATCATCACCATCAACCCAAACCTTAGCAACATCCAAATCAGTCACAGCAGGAACATGAGTATTAGTAACAGTCCAGTTGTAAGCAGTACTATTAGACACTACAGAAGTGTAATTAACAACACCAACTTCCTCAATAGAATAATTAATCAATTGACCATTACTGTAAACAGGCAAACCAGCGAAAGTATGTTTCCAACCATTAGAAGCATTCAATACATAAACAGCAACTACACCAGTACCATTAGACAACACAACAGTAACACCAGACGGCCTTACACCATCTTGATCATCACCATCAACCCAAACCTTAGTAACATTAACAAAAGTTCTTTCAGGAATATGAGTGTTTGTAATTGTAAAGTTATCAACAGTGTTATTCGCATATGAAACAATGTATTTGTCAACTACTTCCTCACTAAAGTTATACTTAATCTTTTTACCGTTTTTATATACA
>ONUN01000144.1 GCA_900320955.1 uncultured Methanobrevibacter sp.
GATATGGTTAATGTTCAAAAGAAGTTAATTGATTCAATGGGAATCGAGCAGTTATATGCAATTATTGGAGGATCAATGGGGGGAATGCAAGTTCTTCAATGGTTGGTATCATATCCTCAAATGATGAAAAAAGCGGTTCCAATGGCTACTGCTGCAATGTCTTCACCTCAGCAGATTGCATTCAATGCGGTCGGTCGCCAATCAATTTTCGCAGATCCTGATTGGAATGGTGGAAACTATTATGACATAGGTAAGATTCCAAGAAACGGTCTTTCAATAGCTCGTATGATTGCACACATTACCTATTTGAGTGATGAATCAATGTATATCAAATTCGGTCGTGACTTGCAGGATAAGGAAGAAATCAGCTATGACTTTACAACTGATTTTCAGGTTGAAAGCTACTTGAAGCATCAGGGCGAATCGTTTGTAAAAAGATTTGATGCAAATAGTTATCTTTACATTACAAAAGCGGTCGATTTATTCGATTTATCAGTTAATAACTCTTTGATTGATGGTTTTAATGATATTGAGGCTAAAGTTGAAGTCATTTCTGTTGATTCTGATTGGTTATATCCAACAGAGCAAAGTACTGAAATCGTAACAGCATTAAATGCTAATGATGTGGATGTGTCATTTTCCGAAATCAAATCCAATTATGGGCATGATGCATTTTTGCTTGAAAAAGGACAGCTGAATTTCATTCTGTCAAAATTCCTGGCAAACAATGTTGTAACTGATTTGATGAAAGAGGTAATCGTTACTATTAAAGAGGATGCTGATGTTGTTGATGCGGCTAAATTGATGTTGGACAAACAGGTAACTCATATTCCTGTTGTCACTGATGACTTTAAATTGATTGGTATTGTAACCAGTTGGGACTTGTCCAAATCCATTGCAACTGATTCGAATAGGTTAAAGGATATTATGACAACTACTGTGAAATACTGTAATGCCGATGATTCAATAGAGACAGTTGCTCAAATGATGAATAAGTATGACATATCTTCCCTTCCGGTTGTTGATGAGGATATGAAAGTACTTGGAATTGTTACAACAGATCAAATTAGTTATTTACTTGGTTAAATTACTAATTTCTTTTTTTATTTATTTTATGGGAGATTTTGCTATTTCTAGGAAGGCTAAGTTTTTTGATGGATGTAAAAAAGGTATTCCAATTACATTCGGTTATGTTCCAATGGGAATTGGTTATGCTGCAATAGCTATGAAAGCGGGTTTCACTCCTTTGCAGACTATTTCAATGTCTTTTTTAGTCTATGCTGGTGCAGGTCAAATCATAGCTGCATCGATGGCTCTTAGCGGTGCTACATTAATGGCAATTATATTGACTAATTTTGTCGTCAATTTGAGATATTTTGTAATGTCCACTTGTGTTTTGAATAAAATTGAAGATTCAAATATCCCATTAAATATATTGGCGGCTCATGTGACTGTTGATGAATCGTTTGCAATGTTTTCTTTAAGCGAAGATTCCTCAATCTGGATATATCTGGGAATTGCCATAACTGCATGGCTTTCCTGGTGTTTGGGAGCTGCAATTGGAGTATTCACATTAAATTTATTGCCTGTAATTGTGACAAACAGTTTCAATATATCTTTATATGCATTGTTTGTTGCAATTTTGATTCCTGCCATAAAAGAAAACCGGCAAATTGCTCTTTTGGTTTTAATAACTGCTGTATTAAACATTATTTTAAGCCAATTTTTAGGAAATTGGTCCTTGATTGTGTCCACTCTTGTAGGGGCTGGAATTGGAATGTATATTGTTGATGATGAATATTTGCTTTCTGGGGATGATTAAATGGATTATATAAGTTTGGTAATACTTGGTTGTGCTGTTGTGACATTTATTCCTAGATTGATTCCTGCATTGTTTGTGGATAAGATAAATTTCAGTCCAAAATTTGAGAAATTCTTGAATTTAATCCCATATACTGCTTTGGCTGCACTGATATGTCCTGGAGTTTTAACTGTGGACAGTCAGTTGTGGTATATAGGTTTGATTGGTGCTGTTGTTGCAGCGGGACTTGCCTGGAAAAAGGTGCCGATGGGTGCTATTGTAATTTTGACTGTGGTTGTCCTGATAACGGTTTATTCCATTGTTCCCTTTTTTTAATTTTTTTTTACTCCGCAGATATTAAAATTGAAATAAAGTTATGTAGTTTTTTTCTGCTTGAAAGCATGTGCAACATTAAATGTGTTAATGAAATGTTACATATGTTAAAGATGCATTACCTACTATATAAATATTTTCTTTTTATTTTTTTAAAAAAAAATTATTTAAATTTATTTAATTATTTATTAAAGATTAATATTTAATTTATATTATTAAAATAGATTTTTAAATAATTATTATTTTAAATAAGTCTTTACTATTCTTTTATAATTAATTTAACCTATTTTAATTTAATTAATAAAAAATAGTAAAGTTTATATACTATGTAATTTAACATTAACATAAGTAATTAGTTTTTAACAAAATTACTTAAGTACTTAAATACTTTTTGCAAAAATGAATTAATTTGTGGATTACTATGAGAACCATGATTAAATATTTAAGGCAAGAGCTCAAAATGAGCCAAAAAGAACTTGGGGACAAAGTTGGTGTAACCCGTCAAACCATTAATGCGCTGGAAAATGGTAGATATAATCCATCTTTATTTTTAGCTTATGAAATAACCCAAGTTTTCAATAAAATAATGTTCAAAGGTGATCGAGAGAAATATTTCATCATGGAAGAGATATTTATCTTTGATGATGACTATTATTAGGTGATAAAATGATTTTAGACATATATAAGGATGCATTTGAGTATTCAGCTCAAGACTGGAAAACATTATTGATATTAGGTGTGATTTGTTTTTTCAGTGTATTATTGTTACCAATTTTCTTAATTACTGGATATAATTACAGAGTTATTAATAATGCGGTGCACGGGGTTATCAATGGAAGAGATCCTCTGCCAAAATTTGATGAAATTGTAAATATGTTTGTTGATGGAATAAAAGTTGCAATTGTCCAAATTGCATATGTGATTGTGCCTGCAATAATATTTTTAATATTCATGTTTGGTGCATCATATGCCGGCGATGTTGCAGCTGTTGCATTGATGATTATAGGATGCTTGATTACATTGGTTGTTGGCGTAGTGGCATGTTTAATGAATCAAATGGCATTATGTCATATGGCATATAATGATGGTGAATTATCAAAAGCATTTGCATTAAAAGAAATAAAAGGAGTCATTGATGATATCGGCTGGTTTAATTGTATTCTAACCTATTTGGGATTAATAATCATAACTGTTGTCATTTCATCTGTTGTAACTGCAATTGTTGGATTAATATTCACAGTATTGGGGATGTCCGGATTCTTGATAGATGCTACCCTCGGAGGAGGAATACTCTTTTTAGGAATGTTGCTTAATGTAGTGGTGTCCATGTTTATTATTGGTCCATATTTAAGCATATTCAATGCAAGATCAATTGGATTATTGTATACCATGCAAATAGGTAATTCACCTGATGTTGTTGAAGAGTAAATATCTTCAACGACATAACTTTTGAGTTTTGCATGTTACTTTAGATGTTATCAATAATCGGACATAATCATGTCTGTTGAATTGCAGTAATTGAAGGATTCATAGGATTATTGTCCTTCAATAGGTTGTGGATTGATTATATGGAATGTTTTTAACATTCCAGTTTTTTTTTTTAATTTTGTGGGGGGTTGTATTATGGTAGACTATGTTATCGAAACAAATAACTTGTCAAAAATATATTACAAAAATAAGGTTGTAAATTCAGTCAAGAATGGTGCTGGAAAGACTACTACAATGTGCATGCTTTTAAATCTCACATATCCAAGTGAAGGGGATATATTTCTATTTGGAAAGAATGTTAATAATCATTCAAATGAAATCTATTCAAATATAGGTTCCATTATAGAAACTCCTGGATTTTACGAAAATCTGACAGCATTTGAGAACTTAAAAATCATTTCTAAAATAAGAGGGAATTTCAATCCTCATAACATTAATTCAGTTCTTCAAATGGTAAACTTGGATAATGACAAATCAAAAAAATTTAAGGATTTTTCATTAGGCATGAAACAGCGTTTGGGAATAGCTGCAGCTATAATGCACAGTCCGGAATTGCTGATTTTGGATGAACCAATAAACGGCCTTGATCCGTTTGGTATTAAGGAGATAAGAACGCTGCTTAAGAGATTGTCTCATGAATTCGGAATAACGATTTTGATTTCATCACATATTCTAAGTGAAATAGAAAATATTGCAGACGTTATTGGATTCATGGATAATGGAATTTTGATTGAGGAAATTTCAAAGGAGGAATTATATACTCGATTGGACAAATTTGTAGAATTTGAAGTATCAGACATTGATTTGGCTGTTGATATATTTAAAAAATTGGAGCTTAAGGAAAATAAGGATTATGTCGTTAAAGGGGATGTGCTTTGTCTGTACACTCATTTAAACTTGAGGGATAAATTCAATGCATTATTCGTTAAAGCTGGAATTGATGTTAAAAAGGTAAATCTTTGTGAAGAAAATCTGGAGGATTTTTTCACACGATTTGTTTCAAATAATTGAGGTGATTTGATGTTTACTTTTATAGAAATGGAATTCTTAAAACTTAAAAGATCAAAAATATTTTTGTTGAGTTTAATGGGGGCTATTCTTCCTCCATTTTTAATGTTTATTGCCGTAACATCATTTGGTGAAGGACAGACTTTTGAGGCATTGTTTACTAACGTGAATATGTATATGTCAGCAATGTTTGCAGTCATGATATTTGCAATAATCATTTCTTACCTTTTTGGCAGGGAATACAATGAACACACTCTAAAGACTATGCTGACAATACCTGTATCCAGGTCAAAGTTTTTAATAAGCAAATATGTCATGTTTTTAGTCTGGATTGTGATTTTGACAGTAGTTACAAGTGTATCAACTCTTATATTTGGTTTTATTGCAGGTCTTGACGGATTTAGTTTAAGCCTATTTGCCGAATGTTTTGTACAGCTTCTTTATGCTAATGTGCTGTTGTTTTTAACATTCTCACCATTTGTATTCATATCATTATTCATTACTAATATGGTTCCTGCAATGGTTGGTGGTGCCGCTTTAGCATTGGTGAATCTAATGGTTTACGGTCAAAACTGGGCACCGTTTGTTCCTTGGGTATGCCCATATTTAAT
>ONUN01000079.1 GCA_900320955.1 uncultured Methanobrevibacter sp.
CAATCTTCCAAAGAAAATGGAATTCAGTGAAGGCATTGATGTGGATAAACTCAAATCAGCAATCATAACAGCTATCGATAATCATCCTTATCTAAAAACTATAATAGTAATGGAAAATGGTGAGGTTTACCAGCAAAGAAGAGACAGCCTAAAAGTCGATGACCTGATTGAAGTTGTGGATGAAGTTGATATTGATGAATTTGTAAAGCCGTTCAAACTTGAGGAAGGACCATTATTCAGATTTAAGATAGTCGGAAACTCCATGTTGCTTGCTGATTTCCACCACATTATTGTGGATGGGACTTCCTTAAACATCTTATTTGATGAAATCTCAAAAATCTACGATGGAAAGGATTATGAGCTGGAAGAACTTGACGGATTCGAGTATTCATTAAATGAAATTAAAACAGAAAAATCTTCATTGTATAAGGAAGCGGAATTATTCTTCTCCCATAAGATTCAGGAATTTGATGATGCAACATTGATTGCCCAGGATATCAACGGCGATGAATCCAAGGGCAATGCCGCAATGGAGGACATTTTCCTAAATAAGGAAGCTATTGATGAATTCTGTGCGAAATCAAACCTCAGTCAGAATAATCTATTCCTTGCTGCAACATCATTTGTTTTAAATAAATTCGTTTACAACAGAGATATATTGATTGCAACAATCACCAATGGAAGATTCAATCCAAATCAGCAGAAAACATTGGCCATGATGGTTAAAACATTGCCATTGGCATTGAAATTAAATTCTGATTCAAATCTTAATGAATATCTTGAATACATTAATGAAGAATGGCTGAATGTATTGGCTTATTCATCATATCCTCTAACAGAAATTTCAAATAAGTTCGACATCGCTCCGGAAATATTGTATGCATATCATGGAAAAATCATCGAGGACATTGAAATTGGTGGAATGAAAGTTGAAAGGCAATCCATTGACTATGAAGGACTTAAGTTCAAGATTAACATAAATGTGGTTGAAGTGGATGGTCAATACAGGATATTCTGTGAATACAACGATCAGTTATACTCTGAAACATTGATTAACACTTTCCTTGACTGCATCAGAATCGTTTTAAACAAATTCATGACATTCAACGGGGACACATTGATGAAGGACATTTCAATCATTGAAAATGATGATTGGGGTGTCGATGATTTCGAATATGATGAGATTCCTGAAGACAGGTTAAATAAGATATTTGAAAATCAGGTTGAAATGCATCCTGACAGGGTCATTTTATATGCGGAAGATGGAGAGTTCACCTATGAGGCATTAAATGAAAAAGCTAATAGAATTGCCCATAGCCTTATTAAAAGAGGTGTAGGTCCTGAAGATAGGATAATGTTCATATTAAACAGAAACAGTAATGTGATGGCATCCGCATTCGGTATCCTAAAGTCAGGTGCGGCATTCATTCCTGTTGATTCAGAATATCCTTCTGAAAGGATTGAGCACGTTCTAACTGACAGTGAATCAAAATTCATCATTGTGGATGATGTAATTGAGAAAAAGGGTATAGACTTGTCACAGTATTCTGATAATTTGTTGGATGTCAATGAATTGCTTGAGGAAGAGGACACTTCAAACCCTGACCCTGATGTCCATGCAAATAACATGGCTTATCTTATTTACACTTCAGGTTCCACAGGACTTCCAAAAGGAGTAATATTGGAGCATGGAAACATTGCAAACTTTGTTTATCCGGACCCTAGAAATGTCTGTACATATGAACTTGTTCACAATCTTGAAAAAGAGGATTATAAAGTATTGTCCACTACAACTGTGGCCTTTGATGTGTTCCAGCAAGAACTGATGGGTTCTCTATTGAACGGAGTTCCAATGGTGTTTGCCAATGATACGGAATACAAGGATCCAATTGAAATGATGGATTTAATCCACAGGTCAGGAGCAAATGTCTACGTTGCTACACCTTCACGTATTCTGCAATATCTGGAAATTGAAGCTATGCAGGAAACAATGTATGGATTTAAAGTCTACATTCATGCGGGAGAACCGTTCTCCGCCAGATTGTATGAATTGCTTAGCGAAAATTCCAATGGAAAAATCTTTAACATGTACGGGCCAACTGAAACAACAGTCTATTGTAACGGTCAATTGCTTGAAAGTTCAGATATCCATATTGGTAAGGAACTGTTCAATGTGCATGAGATGGTTATGGATTTCGATTCCAATCCTCTGCCTCCAAATGTCATTGGGGAACTGTTCATTGCAGGAAAAGGTGTTTCAAGAGAATATCTCAACCGTCCTAAGAATAATGCCGAAGCATATGAGGTTATTAATGGGGTCAGATTCTATCATTCCGGAGATTTTGTTAAAGTCACTGAAGACGGGGACTATTATGTATTCGGAAGAATGGACAACCAAATCAAGCTTAGAGGTTTAAGAATTGAAATAGGTGAAATTGAAGTCGGTCTTTCAAAATTCCCTGGAATCAAATCCGTTGCTGTTGTTGTTAAAAAAATCAAAGGCAACGACCATCTTTGTGCATATTTCACAGTTCAGGATGAATACAAAGATGAGAACCGTGAAGAAAACGGATATTCCATTGATATTGATGAGTTAAAGGCATCTCTTGCTGAAAAACTGGTATATTACATGGTTCCTACAGTCTACATGGAACTTGATGAAATGCCTCAAACAGCAAACGGCAAAACCGACTTAAGAAACTTGCCTGAACCTGTTTTAATCACTGAGTATGTTGCTCCTGAAAACGACATTGAAGCATTCTTTGCAAACCTATTTGCAGAAATATTAGGACTTGATGAAGTAAGTGTCACTGATAATTTCTTTGAAATCGGTGGAACATCTCTCCTGGTTACTAAAATCACTATGGAGGCTTTAAATAGAAACTATAATTTAAGCTATGGTGATGTCTTCTCAAATCCTACTCCAAGGGCACTGTCAGAGTTTATCCTGTCTGATGAAACAATGGAGAAAAAAGAGGAATTGTCATATGACTATTCTCAAATCAATGACCTGCTCAAGAAAAACACCCTTGAAAGCATACTTGACGGCGAAATTCAGGATAATTTAGGCAATATTTTGCTCACTGGTGCAACAGGATTTTTAGGAATACATGTGGTTCGTGAAATTCTTGAAAATGAAACCGGTGAAGTCTACTGTTTCATAAGGGGCAATAAGGTATTGAGCGGTGAAGACAGATTGAAATCCTTGCTGTTCTATTACTTCTCAAATGAATATGAGGAGTTATTCAATGAAAGATTGCATGTCATTGAAGGGGACATCACTAACTTTGAGGACTTTGAAAAGCTTATAAATGAAAAAATCGATACTGTAGTTAACTGTGCAGCTAACGTTAAACACTTCTCATCCGGAACTGATATTGAAGACATTAACCTGGGCGGTGTAATAAACGGACTTAAATTTGCAAAGATGAAAAATGCCAAATATGTCCAGGTTTCAACATACAGTATTGCGGGTGAAAGTATAAACAACTACCCTCCAGTTGATGTCAAATTCACGGAAAATGATTTGTTCATTGGTCAGGCTGTAGACAATCAGTATCTTAATTCCAAATTCTTGGCAGAACGTGCAGTTTTAGAAGCGGCCGTTAATGATGATCTGGATGTTAAAATCATGAGGGTTGGAAACTTAATGGCAAGAAGTTCTGACAGTGAATTCCAAATCAACTTTGAATCAAATGGTTTTATCAATCGTTTAAAGGCATTTGTAACAATTGGAAAAATACCATATTCAATGCTAATGAATCAGGTGGAATTTTCACCGATTGATGTAACTGCAAAAGCTATTTTAGGTCTTTCAAAGACTCCTAAGGAATGTACAGTTTTCCATCCATATGATTATCACAGCGTTTCCTTTGGAGACATAATTGACATTATAAGACCTTTAGGATTGGATATTGAACCTGCTGAGGATGATGATTATGAAAATGCTTTAGATGAGGCACTTGCCGATAAATCAAAACAGGAAGGAGTGTCAGGTCTCATCACTTCAATCGGTTCCGGAAAAGTTAAAAAGATTTGGATGCCCGTTGACAATACATACACTACTCAGGCGCTATATCGTTTGGGCATTAAATGGCCATTCATATCTGAAAATTACATCTATAATTTCGTTAAGTATTTGGATGATTTAGACTTCTTTAGTCTATAGGGGTTAAGACGATGTATGAGAGAAATTATAAATTATTGCGAAGTAAATTCGGGGAATTCTTCTTCCCAACATTATTCACATCAATGGCAGGCAATATCTGTCTGTTCGTAGACGGTTTGATGGTAAGTTTCTTACTTGGTGCAAGCAACCTTGCACCGATTCAAATAGTCGCTCCGGTAATTACTTTTGTTAATCTTATCTACTGGATGATTGGACTGGGGGGCAGCGTACTTTGTTCCGTTTCAAAAGCGGAATTTGACGATGAAAGAAGTAACGGCTACTTTTCGGTGTCAATCATTTCACTCGTATCGATTGGAATATTGATTACAATCCTTGGTTTGTTGTTTTCAGGCAATATTGCACATTTCTTATGTCTCTCCCAGCCTGAATTGGTGTTTGATGTTAGCAGTTATTTCATAGCATTGATAATAGGAATGCCTTTTTTATGTTATATGATGAGCTTGTCTTATTTTATAAGGGCAGATGGTATTCCTTCATTGCCTTTTAGAGCTATACTGGTTGCCAATATTGTAAATATTTGTTTTGATGTAATTTATATCAAATTTTTCGGCATGGGAATTTCAGGTGCGGCATTGGCCACTTCAACAGGTTATATTGTTGGGTCCATTTTAATTTCATATTATTTCATTAAAAAAGAACGTACCTTGGAATTTATTAAATTGAAGGCAAATTCATTCTTCAATTTCCTTAAAAAAATCATGACTTCAGGATTTTCATCTGCATCAACTCAATTGTATTTAACATTAAAATTGCTTGTCATAAACTTTTTGGTTGGTCTTACTATTGGAAAATCAGGTGTTGTTGCATTCAGTATCTGTTATAACAGTTTATTCATATTATATATTTTCCTGATTGGAACTGCACAGACAATGTCTCCAATTGTGTCCGTTTACTTTAAGGAGGAAGACTATTCCGGTGTTGATTATGTTGTAAAAAGATCTTTAAAGATTGTTTTGGCTTCAAGTTTAGCGCTATCTGTTTTATTCATCGTTTATCCTCAAGCTTTATTGTTCTTGTATAGTGTCAAAAATCCGGCTGATGTTCCTGTTGTATTGAATGCATTAAGGATATTTGCAATAAGCTATGCTGGAACTGCAATCACATTCTTATATACATTTTATTCACAGGCTATTCAAAAAAATCAGTTATCTACAATCATTTCCTTGCTGGAAGGTTTCGTTTTGCCAATTTCTGCTGCGGCCATACTTTCTTATCCGCTTGGCGGAAACGGTATTTGGATTTCATTTGCAATTGCTGAGGCGCTGACAATAGTATTCATCTTCTTCTATTCAAGATATATCAATAAAAAGACTGACGGTGAATACACAGGATTTTTCATTAATAAGCATAATGATGATAACGTGTTTGAACATACCATTTCAGGGGATGTTGAAGATGCAGTTAATCTGTCCCGTGATGTTCAGGATTACCTAAAGGACAACAAATCAGCGACTTTTGTAAGTTTAGCTATTGAGGAAATGCTTGTAAACATCATTAACACCAATGAAAGCGTTGATACAATAGATGTCATTGTTAGGGATAATAAGGACAATATTCTGATTTCCATTAAGGATACAGGTGTTGAATTCAATCCTGTTATTGAAAATGAAGAACTTAAATTTGATAACATTGCTGTTTTAAACAAAATTGCAGATAAAATTGATTATTCAAGGGTTTTAGGTTTAAACAGTACGGTAATAACTATCAAAAATTAAAAACAGATAAATGGGATTTTTAATCCCTATTTTTTTTTAAAAATTTTTTTCCACTAAAAATGCAATATGATCCTTTTCGTAAGGTTCCAGCTTTACTTTTTCAATAATTTTAAAACCTTTTTCTTTTAATTTCTTTTCTTGCTCCTTGAAAACCTTTTTAGGCTTTTGAACAACATCGATGCTCCTGGCCTTAATCATCAAAAGGCCAACTCCATCCTCCTTACAGAATAGATTCATATTTCTCATGAAAAGTTCTGTCTGTGTAGGCTGGGCAACATCGCAGTACACAAGGTCGGACTTTTCAACAATGTTGAGGTATCCTTTCGGTTTTGTTGCATCACCTAAAATCGGAGCAATATTTGGCCTCTGGCGTGAAAGCTGAACCAGTTTTTTGGCTGTAGTCGGTGAAAATTCGACTGCATATATCCTTCCTTCAGTTACAATATCTGAAATGTGTGAAACGGTAGTTCCGGTTGAAGCGCCAAGGTACAGGACTTTTGAGGCATCATCAAGTTCCAAATTTTTCAATCCGTTTAAAAGTGCGGCTGCCAATTTTGAACGTCTAGGATTCCAAATTCTGTATTCCACATCTTCCTGGAT
>ONUN01000227.1 GCA_900320955.1 uncultured Methanobrevibacter sp.
AATGGAAAAAATATACAAAAAATCAGACTTGAAAAGAACATATTTTTCAGCATTCACCCCTATTGAAGAGACAGAATTTTCAAAAAAAGAGGCATGTTCGACTGACAGAACCGCTAAATTATATAATGCAGATAGCTTGCTTAACGATTATCATTATAACGTTAAAGAATTGATATTTGATGAAAACGACAAGTTATCCCTGACACAAGATCCAAAGATTCTGGCGGCAAAAAATATGGATATATTTCCAGTAGAAATCAACAGAGCACCACTAGTAGAACTTATAAGAGTTCCTGGAATCGGTGTGAAATCTGCACGTGAAATTATTTCTATTCGAAAAAAAATACCTTTTACATCAGAACAGCAACTTAAAAAATTAGGTGTTGTAGTAGAAAGGGCAAAGCCTTATATTAAAATTGATGGGGAATATCAAACCACTTTTGATTTTTAAGTTTATAACCATTTATTTTAATAATAATAAGTCATTACCATTGAATTATTGAAAAAAGAATCAAGTATTAGTATATGAAAAAAATTATTATACATTGACATTTTAAAAATATACAATATACAATTTCAAGTGTAAAAAATTATAATAAAAATATATTGAATAAGAAATTTAAAAAAAATAAGTAATTATAAATCTTCAAACAATGCCCAGATTTCAGGATATTTTTTAGAAACAGCTTCCTCTATTAATATAGAAGCTTCCTTTGATATGCTGAATTCAGGTTCTGTTTTTCTTAAATATCTAAAAACAGCTGAAGATCTTGATGACCAAAGAGTAATTCTTGGATTTTTATCAACTATTTGTTTAACTTCAGCTATGTGTTCTTCTTGGATTTGGACTTCTGGTGATGTTCGTACGCTTTCTTCACTGCGTATAATGCTATTGTTGTCTTCGGATGTTTCATTAACTTCGCTAATTTCAGTATTTTCATTTTGAGAAACCTCCTCTTTTACTTCCTCTTCATCTTCTTCTACTGATTCATCTTCTTCGGGAGATGATTCTTCTTGAATTTCTTCCTTTTGAGATTCCATTTCTGCTTCTATTTGTTCAAAAATATTTTCTTTTTGAGGGGATTCTTCATTTTCAGAAGTTTTCACATCATTTTCTGAATCTTCATTTTCATTTAGCATGTCTTCTAGTGATTGAGGTGAATTACTATCAAAATCTTCATTATAGAAATCTGGAATTAATGAATCCAAACCTTTTCCAAGACCTTTTCTAGCCATCTAATCCTCTCCATCTCTTTTAAGAATCTCTTTTGCTAATTTTAAATAAGCTTTACCAAAACTAGGGGCTTCAGCCAATCTAATATTTCTTGGAATAATTGTCTTAAACAGTAAATCAGTTTCGCCAAAGTAATTTTTAAGTTCCTTATGAACGTCTTTACTAAGTCTGGTTCTCTTATCATATAGAGTTAGGAGAATTCCTTTAATAGGTGTTGGACTTCTAAGTCTTTTTTCAACTAATTTTATTGTATTAATTAAATCAGCTACTCCTTCCAAAGCATAATACTCAGCTTGGATAGGTATTAAAACACTATCTGAAGCTACTAATGCATTGACAGTAATTACACCTAATGAAGGAGGTAAATCAATGAAAATGTAGTCAAATAAAGGTATGACATCTTTTAAGGTATCTTTTAATACAACATGGTAATTTTCGCGTTTGGAAAGTTCCATTCCTGCACCACTAAGAGATATATTACTTGGGATAATAAACAAATTTTTTATAAACGTAGGAATTGTTGCTTTTTTAATACTGATATCTCCTATGATAGCATCATAAATTGTATTTTCTATCTTAGTTTTATCAATCCCAAAACTAGTTGTAGCATTAGCCTGAGGATCCATATCGACAACTAAAACAGATTTACCCATTACTGCTAGAGATGTTGCAGTGTTAACAACAGTAGTTGTTTTTCCACAACCCCCTTTTTGATTCATAACCGCTATTACTTCACTCATTAAAGAATTCTCCTATATCTGATAAGTTTTAAGTTATCAGTTATGATTTATAACTTAAAAATTCAAAGTTCTAAAGAATAACGTTGAAGTTATCCAGTATAAGTTAAAAGGATTAAGTTATTACTTTTAATGTAAAACTTAAAGGAAATAATTTATCAGTTCTAACTTTTAAGGGATAGGAATTAAGTTTTAAGTTAAAACTTCTAAATTATAAAAAATAAGTTTTAAGAAATAACTTATCATAACTAACTTTTAACAAATAAGTTATATTTTATAACTTCTATCTTATAAAGTATTTGTTTTCACAAATAAGTTTTCAGTTATTTGTTAACACTT
>ONUN01000004.1 GCA_900320955.1 uncultured Methanobrevibacter sp.
AATGACTATGATGTTGAGGAGTTGAAAAAACAAATCCTCAAAAAATAAAATTTTTTCCCGAAAACATCAATTTTACCGAAAGCTTTATATATTACGTAATGACATAGTTATATATAATCATTTAAAAAAAATCATCTGCCTTTATACAAACGCCACATTAAAGATACATCACTAGAGATATGAATATAAGAGAAGATTTTAAAAGAGCAAACGAACTTAAGTTTAGAGGAGATTATAAGGAAGCCTTGGAAATTTATGAAAGACATTTCAGGGAAAATCCTCAAGCATTCAAGTTCAAGGATAAGGAAAACTACGCCTGGATTTTATACAGAATCAACGTTCAGACATTCAAGGATGAAGATGATTTCTACGGCTCTGCAGAATTCATCACCCAGCTTGTACCTCAAAAGGACATGAACGTCAGCAAAAACTGCGTCTACACCACTGCAGTATTCAGCGTCCTCAATCAGCTGAATGATGACAATGACTACTTTTCAATGATTTGCTGGCTTGACAAGATCAATCCGGAACTTCTTGACGAAAAGCCTTTCAGAAGATACGGCAGAATCAACAAGTCCAAAAGGGAAAAGTTCTATGACTATGCATCAAGAGCATACTATAAGACCCAAGACTATGATGCCTGCATTGAAGTGTCAACCCATGCGCTTGAAAGCCTGAATTCATTCAGGGACGACGGAGACATCTGGCTTAAAAGAAACATAGGCATGTCACTCAAGGAATCCGGCAGACTCACCGAATCCCTGCCATATCTGCTTGAAGTCATCAAGGTCAAGCATGACTGGTATATCTACAGGGACATCGCCGAGGTCTACTGCATGCTCAAAAGGCCGCTTGATGCCCTTGAATACTGCTGTCCGGTTGTCCTTTCGGATGTTTCCGACTACAGCAAAATCAACATTTACTATCTGATTTACCGCATCCTCAAAGGCTTCAACGAAAAGCAGGCTCTCAAGCATGCCCAATACTTTTACCTTCTAAAAAAGGAAAAGGGATACTGGATTCCTGAAGATATAGAGAACTTGGGAATCGATGAGACACGGCTTGACAAGTTGCAGCTGAAAGGTGAAATAACCGAAATCTGGCAAGAATACAAGTTTCGAGACATCGAACCCAGTCACGGCACTGTCGTAAAGTTCATTGAAGAGAAAAACTATGGCTTCATCAGGCCTGAAAAGGGCAAGACCCTGTTTTTCCACGCAAGTGAATTTAAAGGCGACACAATATATGTCGGCCAGAAAGTCAAATTTTATACTCAAAAGGCATTTGACAGATCCAAAAAAAGAGAGTCCTTAAATGCCGTTTACATAAGGGCCGAATGATTTCGGCTCCAACCAAACCATTATTATAGAAATAGGAAGTGATAATATGAACGAAAATGATTTAAAAAAATTGGAAAACCTGAACGAAAGATACACAGCAGTCAACATGACCGGATTCAAACTAGTCAATGAAAAAACCTCAAGGGACACAGTCCTGAAGCATATCGAACTTGATTTGAAAATCCTCAATTCAAATGACTTAATTACAAAACACGTAAGCAGAGTAATAATCAGAAGCGACTGCATCGACATCTGCACCGTGGACAACGGCACATATGCAAGCTACTTTTTCACAGAAGATGCGAAGTTCACAGCAAAATCCCTCAAGGAAGATGTCATGGCCATCTGCAGCAATTTAGATGTCCATTTTGAGAACATAAACTAGAATTTTTACTTCAGGCAAATGCCTGTTTACACTGTAGGTGATACAATGAGAAAAGCAAGCATCCAACATATACACTTGAGAAAGGCAATTGAAGAAATCAGAGAAATGGGAGATGAGGAAATTTCAGATGAGCTTTTTGAAAGGTTCATATCGGAGCTCAAGCATTCCTGCCTCATAACTGCAGGAGACGTCAAAGGCGACACCATCAACATGATGACAGCAAAGACCAACCACGGGGATTTTGGAATGCTTTTTACAGATATGGATGAGTTCACAAAGGCCTTTCCGGATTATGAAGTCGAGGCCCATGAAAATGTCTTTGCAGAATACATTGACCTTTTAATCAGATCAGACCTTAAGGGCTATGTCATCAATGTCAAAAGCGAAGGGATACTCATTCCAAGGGACATGCTGGAGTTGTTCGAAACATTTCCCAAAAGCGTATACGACGGCACAGACTCATATACATCAGAGGAACTTAAAGGACTTAAGGATTCCATAAAAAACAGCGAACTGGAAAGATTCATCGAAAACCCCGAAAACATCGGAAAATACGAGGAGCTTTTCGACATGATTTCTTCATCAACAATCCTCACCCTGATGCTTTCACCGGACGACCTTACGGAATATGTTGAAGATGGAGTCATTTCAATGGCCAAGACAGGACCTCTGGCGTTTCTCTACATTGATGAGGTCGGAGGAAACTATGCTGCAGTATTCACTTCAGAAGACAAGATTGCAAACGTCACCACACCGTTCAACAGATATTGCCAGATTGTCAACCTTTCGCAGATGACCAATTTCATCCTCAACGATGACATGGACGGCATAATTATAAATCCCAATAGCGACAATATCCTATTGACAAGGGACACATTGCTTGAATATTCACCATACCTTGAGGTGACATGCAATGACCCCAAGCTGAACTCAGCGATACTGCACATGTTCCCAATGGAGGTATAAAAGATGATTGAATGCCAGATGTGCGACTGTGAAATAGATGAGGACGACATGCTAAGCGAATGTCCGTACTGTGAATGTGAAATCGACGAGGAGGTCTACTGGTGCGAAAACTGCGAAACTCTTGTGGACTGCGAAGGCTATGAATGGACATGTCCCGAGTGCTTCAACGAGAAGCCTGAAGAAGATAAAAAAGACATTGAAATCATATTCACAAAAAGGCGCAGCGAATGTCCAAGCTGCGGAGCAGAAATTGACGACGAATACTGCGATGAGTGCGGATGGCCCGACGTCAACCAGGGTTGGGTAGGAGAAAACTACGGATAATCCATGGAGGTGTATAATTTGATTGTATGCAACGAATGCGGACACTTGAACGACAATTCAAACACAGTATGTGAGAAATGCGGATTTGACCTGACAGACAGCCAGGATTTTCTGGACTTTGACACTGAAGAGTAGTGAGTCAATGATTGAATGCAATCTCTGCGGCTACAAGTTCGAAGAATCAGAAGCCCAATTCGAGTGTCCATACTGCGGAAGGGACGATATAGGCGACGGATATTTCGTATGTGAAAATTGCGAAAGCATCATAGACTGGCAGGGCAGTGAATGGGAATGTTGGTACTGCCAAAACAATGGAGATACAAAAATGAGAGAAGAATACTGCGAATGCCCTAACTGCGGGGCATTGTTTGACGGTGACGTGTGTGACGAATGCGGCTGGCCTGACGTGAATCAGGGATGGCTTGGAGAGGAATACGGGTGATGCCATGATTACATGCAGCGTATGCGGATGTCTTAATGACTCATCAAATGCCGTTTGCAAAGAGTGCGGATCCGATTTGTCAGACAGCCCAGACTGGGGCAATGATTACGACGACGATTTGAACTACGACGATAGCGAAGAGTTCGGATATGCAGATGACGGCTATTTTGACTGAATGCAATTGGGCGCTTGCATTCGAAAAACTTTATATGCCATCCATTAAAGACTTAATGGTGATGGTGATATTATGTTAGGTTTAGGAAACACCAAATACGATGAAAGCATTAAAGAAATTCCAAGCGACGATTCTTATCCTATGGTATCAATACTCTTTTCCAAAGACAACGGGATAGATGTCAATGCGCTGTCACTTACAGTCCTTGACCTCATAAGCAGGGACCAGATCAGATGCCACATCGATTTGGACGATTCATATGAGGTCGGAAAGAAGCTTACCAGCGATGACATGGAAGTCATGAAAGGGATAACCCTCAGAATCGCAAACAGGGGAGAGCTCAAGACTTCAGAATCAGCAGCCATTAACCTTCTAAAGAACCTGAACAAGGGAAAGAAATTCAACCTGAAGGCAATGGCAAAGCAGACCAACAATCATTCCATTGCAAACAAGTTCGAAAAGGACTTCAACGATTTCATAAAAGCCCTTAAAAATGAAAACGCCTATGACGGTGAAAACTACACAGACATCCTTAAAAACGGCAAGCTTACTGCTAAAGGAAATGAAATCAAAAAGCAATGGAAAGTTTATGCGGATTATCTGAAATCCAAGGATTTGACAGAAAAATATCCTCCTGAGTCCGAAGAGGAAAGCACAGCACAGATTCTCTATGCAGCATGCTTTGATGTTGAGCGTGAAGCACTCAAAGCAAGAGAAAACAGCACTTCTCTAACAGATTTCATAGACAAGGATGGATATAAATTGTTAAACATCATATTCAACAATGCCTTGCTGAACGTTACCGAAAAAAGAAAAGGTGACGGAATATTCTATGGTGTCAATGACAAATACACCGTTCCGGGCGCATAATAATATTTCCTGGAAGGTGGAAATTTCATTATCATTTAGTGAAAGGAACGATTAATTATCATGTATATAATGAAATATGATTCATATTTTAATTAACATTCCTTTCAAAATAATGATTAACATATTCTTATTTTAATATTTTCTTAGATGGATGTAGATGTCCAGGCAAAAAAATCAAATTATATTATATTTATTTTGACAGTCTTGGTTGAGGATCTGAAGTTGGAATTGCCCTCAAACTTACACACCGCACTGTACCTGCCCTTTTTAGTCAGCTTGATTGCAAAAACTGCAACACCTTTTGAATTGGTTTTGACCTTGTAGGTCTTCTTGTTGACAGTCAATTTGACAACGACATTTTTCATGAACCTGTTTTTATTTTTAAGTGTAACAGTAAACTTTTTAGATTTTGATTTGGCTTTAAACGATTTTGCTGAAGCAGTAATTTTTAAAGCAGCCTTGCTGACAGTCACTCTGGATGTATGACTTGATGACCTGTAGATGTCATCGCCTTTAAAGGAAATTTTGGCATTGTATTTGCCTGCCGGCTCGCTAACACCCAATACCACACGACCCTTTGCATTTGTTTTTCTGGTGAAAACATCATCATTCAGCCTGACTGTAACTGATTTTCCACTAATAGCATTTCCTTTGCTGTCTTTAAGTGTAACGATAAGATTTTCTGAATCATCATATACCATATTGACGTTATTGGCGCTTAAAACAGTGGCAACTTTGTCAACGGAAATATTTGCATCAACAAATGATGAGAGGTATATCATATCTTCACCAAACTGTATTTTTGCTGCATATTTTCCAGGCAGAAGATCAATCGGCAGTGTTGCCACACCATCATTATCAGTTTTAAGAGCATAATCATTATCATTCAAACTGATTGAAATATCTTTTCCTTTCAAAGGAGCATTATTACTGTCCTTTAAAGTAATGGTTAAATTAGCTGAATCACTATAAATGATATTGATGTCATTGGCACTTAAAGCAGTAGCAACCTTATTAACAACAACATTTGAACTGACAGATGAAGCCAAATAAATATTATCTCCATTGAATCTTATTTTTGCAATGTATTTTCCTGGAATTAAATCAACAGGCAGTGTTGCCACACCATCATTGCCAGTTTTAACAGTGAAATCATTACCATTCAAATTGATTGAAATGTCTTTTCCTTTCAAAAGAGCATTTTTATTATCTTTTAAAGTAATGATAAGATTGGCTGAATCACCATAAATGATATTGATGTCATTAGCACTTAAAGTGGTAGCGACCTTATTAACTACAATATTTGAACTGACAGATGAAGCCAAATAAATATTATCTCCATTGAATTTTATTTTTGATGTATATTTTCCAGGCAAGAGATCAATCGGTAATGTTGCCTTACCATCATTGCCAGTTTTAAGAGCATAATCCTTACCATTCAAATTAATTGAAATATCTTTACCTGCTAAAACTTTGCCTTTAGCATCTTTTAAAACAATGACTAAACTGGCTGAATCACCATAAACGATATTGATGTCACCAGCACTTAAGGCAGTGGCAAGCTTATTAACAACAACATTTGAACTGAGAGATGAAGCCAAATAAATATTATCTTCCTTAAATTGAATCTTAGCCACATATTTACCAGGAACTAAATCAACAGGCAATGCAACCTTACCATCATTGCCAGTTTTAAGAGCATAATCTTTACCATTCAAATTAATTGAAATATCTTTATCTGATAAAGCATTGCCTTTAGCATCTTTTAAAGCAACAACCAAATTGGCAGAATCGCCATATATGATATTGATATCATCGGCACTTAAAGCGGTAGCAAGCTTATTAACAACTACATTTGAACTGATAGATGAAACCAAATAAATATTATCTTCCTTAAATTGAATCTTAGCCACATATTTGCCAGGAACTAAATCAACAGGTAATGTTGCCCTTCCCTGCTTGTCTGTAGTCAGTGTATAGGTTTTACCGTTCAATGTTATTGCAATGCTTTTTGCTTCAAGAGCATGGTTTTTGCCGTCATTTAATAAAACCACCAGATTGGCAGAATCGCCGTAATCAAATCGGATGTCATTTGCAATCAAGGAAGTAGCAATCTTTTTTATGAAAACATTTGCGGATGCAGATGATGACAGATAATTATTGTCGCCTGCATATGTTATGTCTGCAGTGTATTTTCCCGGAAGCAGATCAATCGGAAGTGTCGCATGTCCATTGTTGTCTGTTTTAATGACATGTCTGATGCCGTTTAAATTAACTGTTATCTCTTTTTCCTTAAGGGGATTGCCTTTTGAGTCCTTTAAATTTAAAGTTAAAAGAGAAGAGGAATTGTAGTCTGCTGTCACATCACCTGCTTCAATGACAGTTTTAAGCCCTACATTGACAGTAAATGTCTTATGATAAAGGTTTGTGCCATCATTGTATCTTATCATGACTGTGTGACTTCCGAAAGAAAGTCTTTGAACTGTTGCCCTGAATTTTCCGCCGGTGACTGAAAATGTTTTTTCAACGATTCCGTCAACCAGAATGTATATTGTACCCCTGAAACCTTCAGGTGCTGTAAGTGAAATGTTTGCATAAGACCCAGGTTCGATTTGTGGGGAAACCTCGACTGTTATGTTTTTTGAGTTTTCGATTATTAGGACGTCATGAAGCATATGATATCTGCCGTCGATGTAGTCGAATTCAAGATAGAACCTGTTCATACCGGAAAAATTACTTGAAAGTGAAAGTGATGAATGTCCGTTGACGATTTTACCGCTAGCCAAGAGATTTCTCTTTTCGGTATTGTTGTATTCATATATATTGAAATTTCCATTAATCCACTGGTTTGTCTGTATCTCGATTGTGAAGTTTTCAGAGACGCTTGCATAATCGGGAGTTGTGATTTGAGGTGAAACGATTCCAGGCTTTCCGCTCATCTCGAGATTGCGAAGTATTGCATACTCGTCATAGCCAAGTATCTTGCCGTCCCTTCTCACCTGTGTACCTGCCCAAACGTAAACCTCCTTGAAGTTATGTGCAATCGCATCCTCAAGTGCCTTTTCTATAAGCGGCCAGTATCTTGCTGCATCTTCGGGATAGAGTACGAATCCTCCGAAATAGTGAAGGCCGGATTCGTTGAATCCCAGTTCCTTTCCGACGGCATATGCTTCCCTGTGATGAATGCTCTGATTGATTACCCAGTCATAGTCCTCGATTTGAAGCACGTCAAGCCCGTAAGGTGAATAGACATCCGGCAGATAATTGACGTCAATCATCATGGAAGGTACCCTGTCTTCGTCGATTACGCTTGGAAGATAGAATAGTGCAATGTATATTCCGTCGCTGTACCTGTCGCTTTTGACAACATTACTTAAGGAGTCGCTGTATTTTATGAGTTGCTGGTTGAGCCATTTCATTGCTTCTTTATCATATTTCTTGCTCCATGCGTCTGCATATTCTGGAAGTGGTGTGCCGTGTTCGGCGAGATATTTGGTTCTGGTTGCGTTGTCATAAAAGCATGGGGACTGGTTCGGCAGGTCATTTTCATTCCACCACCACCAGACTTCTCCCATCTGGAGGACAGGCTGAAAACCGTTTGCCACAGTAATGTCAAGGCATTCCCCAGATACCCTTTGCATATATTCGACTGCCTCATCATTGCATGGGCTTATGAGGAATGTTGACGGATTCCATCCGGTTATGGCGAAATTGCCCTTTGAATCCATTTGTCTCCAGCTTTGAGGAGCCTGGATGTTTTCCATTGAAACGCTTATGACGAGATTTTCCACATCGTTCATTTTCAATTTGCGTGAATAGCAGTCAAGCCATGCCCTGAATGCTGCGTTTAAAGGAACATCCTTATCAAGAGTCATTTTTTCTGTTCTGTCGTTGGTAAAACCCATATCGACAATAACGTCACCTTTCTCGCCATACTTTTCATAGTAGTGTGAAGCTCCAAGGTAGAGATTGACCCATCCGACGTATCCGAGCTTTCTCATCTCGTTTGAAATCCTGTATGGATTCATGTTGTAGATGTCGTCATATCCTTCACAAAGCCTGTAGCGGTGAGGTTCCAGTCTAGGCTGCTCTGCACATATTGCACCGTTTGCAACGTTTATGTTGCTTATCCTGCATGTGAAATTGGCATTTTTCATTATTTTATATGTTGAGCCTGAAACGTATCCCTGAGGCACAATTACAAACATTATGGATTTGATGTCTTTGACGTCCAGATTGGTTTTCTTTTTGACTGTCTGTTCTCTGCCGTTCTTGTCGAAATATGTATTGCCCGCAAGCAGTGTCAGCTTATTGAAATCGATTGTCACATGATTTTTCTTGATGAACCTGTTCATTGTGAGGTAATATGTTTCGCCGGAATTCTTGACGATTGAAATGCTTATTGAAGGGTTTGAAAAATCTGTGCAACCTTTCATTTCATAGTCGAATTCCAATTTGACGCCTGAATAGTCGTATCGAGATCCGTAGCTTATGTATGGGTGGGTAATGATGTCCTTTGAATTCCAGTAGAGTCCCACCATGTCGCTTTGGGTACGGAATGTTCCGGTAACCGTAAGATCTGTGAATGTTTCGCTGGTAACTGCAGCGCTTGACTCGAAGTTATTGTTGATTGACCAGCAGTCGCCTCTGAAAAGATAGTACTGGCCGTCATAGAAACCCTTTGCCTCGCCATTGGGTTTTGATAAAACATCCTGAGTGCAGGATGAATCATTTTCATTATCTTTAAAAAAAGAGTGGGGTGCGCTGATGTCATCTGTATTGTTTTTCTGCACACTTTCATATAACCCGTCCCCGTCAAATGACCCTGCAGGGCATGTGTCGGAGGAATTGGTTGAACTTATTTCATTTTGAGGTGTGTTGTCTGCGGCACATACGCCGCCAACGAGGATGACAAGCAAGAAACTAATCATCATTAATTTATATATTTTCAAGATTAAACCCCATTTGTTTCGCCATACTTACTTTTTTTACATGTCCTTTATTAACTTTTCTACTTGATGTTCATTTGTTCCTATTATAAAAAACAATTTTTATTAATGCGAATTGTAAATGTTTTGGCAATTCTTTTTGGAAATATTGAAAAAAGGAACGTTTAGAAGCCTTTAAAATAAAAATTTTTTCGCAAAAATCGTTCTCTTTTTAATGATTTTTATATGAATTTTGTACAATTATTATTTAAAATAATATTGTTTATTTATTAAAAACTGATTTATATGCAATAATGTTTAGAAAATCCATTGATTAAATTGCATTTGTTGTGTAAAATCATTTTAAATTTACTGATTATTGAACAAATCCAATATTTTCCAATTGTTATATGAACATAATTATCTATCATGATTAATAATGCTAAATTAAAAAATTGATAAAAACGTTCCATAAAAATCAAAAACATTAAATATCATATGGCACAAGATATTCACAAGGTGATAATATATGTATATAACAATACAGTCATTCAACAATATGCACGGCTCAAAACCGCTCAAGCTTGGAGGACTAATCAAGCTTGTCAAGGAGCCGGACAACAAGTATGATGCCGAAGCGATAGCCTGCGAAATGAGATATTTCGGAAAGATAGGCTATGTGGCAAACAGCACCAACACCGTCGTCATTGGATCCATGAGCGCAGGAAGGCTATACGACAAAATCAATGATGAATACTTTGCAAAAATCAGATTCGTCACTTCTTCCGTTGCACTTGCAAGGGTTCTCACATCAGACGAATACATTGCAGAAGTGGAAAACCCCGAAAGCGACATACACTATCTTTCAGACAATCTGGGAAAGATTGACATTGAATTCATTAAGAAAAACATAAAGGGTGAAGCAGATGATAGCCACCTATGAACTTCTCGAAGAGCAGGTCCACAAAAACGTTGCCGTCATCCCAATCAAAACCCCAATAAACCACAAGGTCGATTTATTAACCCTTAAAAAGGGATTTGAGCTGGGCCTTGTAGATGTCAGGGAATGCGAACAGTCAACAGTAAACACAATAATCGTTGAAAACAAGTCCGTAGCTCCGCTTCTTCTGGTGGACGGTGAAGAGATTGTAGGAGGAGACCAGAACCGCATAATGGATGCAACAATTCTTATTGCACCCCAAAGCGAGATGAAGGTACCCGTCAACTGTACCGAGCACGGAAGATGGGGATATGTAAGCGACTTCAAGCAATCCAAAAACATTGCAAACTACAGAACACGCCTTGCAAAGCACCATGCATTCAGAAGCAACGGCAATGTTCAAAAGGCGGTTTGGGATTCAATCGACGAACTTGAAATGTCAAGATCATTTTCATCACCGACCCAGGCAATGTCTGAAAGCTATGAAAATGCAAAATCAGACCTCAGCGAATTTGTGGAAAGCTTTGATATTGTCGAAGGCCAGACAGGTATTGTGGTAATGGTTGACGGAGAGGTAAAGGGCTTTGAAGTCTTTTTAAACAGCGAAATATACAGGGAATACCATGAAAAGATTCTGAAAAGCTACCTCATCAATGCCGAAATAAACGACAATGTATTTGCAATCGACAGGGATGCAATCAGAAGCATCATTGATGGTGCATTGAATGATGAATTTGAAGAAGTGAAAAACGAAGGCATGGAAAGTCGATTCGAAATTAAAAGCGAAGACGGTATTGGCAGCGTTTATACATACAAAGATGAGCTGATTCATATGTCCTATTTTGTGGGAAGTGGCGAAGAATTTCCTGAAAGTGAAAAAAAGATTAATTATGATGTTAGAATATGATTTCTAACACATCATTATTTTATTGAGTGATAAATATGCCGACATGTCCTAATTGCGGTGCCTATATTCCTTTGGGCGAATCCATGTGCAGCTGCGGTGCCAGTTTCAGAAATTATGATTATGAGGACGATTCTGATTTTCAAATTGAGCGAAGAGAGAATGAAAATCCGTATAAGTATGATTTCTTCAATCAGCTGTATCATGAGTCTGCACCGCTCGATTTGATTGACAACATGTATATGGAACTCATAAATCTATTGAATAAACTGGACGGCGAACTGGATAGCGTGAGCATATACAAGACCGCCGCCTTTTTCAAAATTGTTAAAAAAACCAAATATTATGACGCCATCTTAAGAGCCCATTTTGACATGTCAAATCCATCTAACGAAATCGTTTTAGACCAAACAGCAGTAACTCCCGATTTCACAAAGCTTTACAAAAGTGAAGAAATCAAAAAGATGATAAATGTCTCAGAAAAGGAATTGAATTCCATCTTCCTCCATTTCAACATTGCATTGAATGGTTATGAAGTGATAGTTTATGCTGTTTTTGAAAACAGAGGATATATGATTGATTTTGACAATATGGATTTGGTCTAATAGCTTTTAAGCATAAATAAAAAAAAGAGATAAGTAAAAAACTTATCTTTAAGGACTATATGTATAGAAATTTATCTTACTGAATGCCAATCTAGTACCTAAATCTCCACCGCCAGCAGTCCAAGCACGTATATAATCTCCTTTTTTGATTAAAGCATCTTTAGGCAATAATTCTACCATAACATAAATTGGACTTTTAGCAGATTTATATCCATCTCTGACTTGTTTAGAAACTGTATAGGTTACTTTCTTTTTTAATTTGGCATAAGATTCAAAACCATCTGAAAAACTTTTATCATATGATCCATACCATTGCCAGCCAGCATTATAATACTTACTCAAGCTGTAGGAATAAGAATCATAGGTTCCATCCCCATAATAATAAGATTCATAGGATAAAACTTTTTTATAAACCCATTTAGTTTTCTTTACTTTAACTGTTTTATATGCAGGAGCATCATAATAATAGAAGTCACCAGTTTTTAGACTTACATAACCTGATTTATGATGATTTTTAGCATTAATCAACTGCAAATACTTCTTATAAGGTAATTTAATACTATATTTTCCAGCTTTAATAGTATAATATTTCTTAGCTTTTTTTACATAAACCTTTGAAGATACGGATTTAGTTTTATAATTTTTAGAAATAAATATGGCTCTATAATTATAATTTTTAGCCTTGTTAAGTTTGATTTTCTTGATGGCTGCACCCTCATAAACTTTAGCTTTGTATGTTTTTCCATTGATTTTGAAGTTGACTATACCATCCTCAACATAAAAACCCCCTTTGTCCAAAATAGATACTTTCAAAACAGCGTTAGTTTTTGTTGTGGAAATCCAATTGTTGGCTTTCATTTTAACCGGTGCTTTTGATAATTTCACATTAATAACAATAGGTTTAGCCGAATAACTTGAATCGGCCAACATAATCTTTACCTTATGGTTCCCCGCACCTCTAATACTTGCATCGAAATAATATTTTCCACCATTTTCATCATATGGAGTATCTGAAAATTTTCCATCCCAAATTGCCTTAACCTTTGCATTTTTGATAGGTTTTCCATCATTATCCTTTATAACCACTTTTATTTTATTGTTTAAATAATTATATTGTTCATTTACATCCTTAACACTTAATTTAGCATTATATTTTAATTCATCTTTTTTTTCATCAACTGATTCATCAACAAACTCATCATCAGAAATCACATCAGTAATATCTTCATCAACTGATTCATCAACAAAATCATCATTAGAAATCACATCAGTAATATTTTCATTAGCTGATACAACTGAAACCGTACATAAAACAAGCAAAATCATGCTAACGAGAAACAACTTATTCCTGCAAATCATTTATAACCTCCCCATTCTATCGTTAATACATACTGTATCAAAGATATTATTTAAGTATTGTTAAAAAAACCAAACATTTACAGTGATAAAATTGAAAAACCATAAAAGTTGACATTAGATGAAAATACGACCGAACAATGAAAGCAGAACATACATCTTGACTATGGAAAAATAAGATTCCCTAGCCCCTTTTAATTTTTAAAATTTAAAATTTTAAACAAAAAAAATTCATTTTCTTTTAAAGGAATTTGTGAAGCTGCGCATAGGCCTTGTCATTCTCCATGACCTTGAGGATTCCATTTCCCTGATGATTTTACCTTGCCTTTTTATTTTTGCCTTTAAGCTTTTGATTTCTTCCTTATGTTTTTTATCCTGAGCTTTAAGGCCTTCAATTTTTTCCTTATGTTTTTTATCCTGAGCTTTAAGACTTTCAATTTTTTCCGTTTGATTCTTATTTTTGGCCTTAAGGCTTTCGTTTTTCTCTTTTTGATCTTTATTTTTTTCTTTAAGACTTTTTATTTCCTTGTTTTTGGATTTTTCCAAGTTTTTGTTGAACTTCAATACTTCCTGGAAATACTGCCTTGTTTCTATGGCATTTCTGGATAAAATCAGAGTGTTGTTTTTAACCAAATCATCATATGAGAAATTGGAGTAGCATGAATCATTGACTGTACCGGTAAAGTCGCTGCATGTTTTGATAAGGTTATTTCTGATTTTAAGGTATTTGTCTGAATTTTCAGGAGGATTATCAACATCAAAGATATTATAGTCGTTTTGATATTCCTCAAATGTGGATTCAAGAAGCAAATCGGAAAGTCCGTTGAATCTCTCCTTCATATGCCTTTCATTAAAAAGAATCACAGGTGTTTTGAATGCAAGACATGGAAGTGCGCAGTGAAGCCTGTCTGTGAGAACGCATGAGGCATTTTCATAAACCTTCAGGAGATGTTCAGCCATGAAAAACTTTTCCCTGTAGTTGTAGTATGAAGACAGGTTATACAGCTTGAGTGGCATCTGTCCCGGAAAAGCCTTTTTGAATGAAGGAATCATTTCCTGCTGAATCCTGTATATCTTCTTGTCGGTTTTTTCTTTTAGAAATGAGATTATCGGGTCTGCATTGTCAATGTTTACTATAATATATCCATCATCATTTTGCAGGTCCTTCTTTTTTCCTGAGTCAAGTGTTAATGTCAGACATCCGGTAAAATGCGCTTCAATGTCGTTTTCATTAAGAAAATTAAGGGAATGCATATCTCTGCATCCTACAGATCCGTGCTGTGAGAAGTATTCCTTGCTTTCAGGAGAGAGAAACGCTGCGATTTTCTTTTCGTTGGTTGTGCTGAAATGCATTGAAACCAACAATGGGTCGATTTTATCTGACGGAGGCCATGCTGCAGGACAGTCAACAAAAAAACCGTTCATAATCATTTTGACCTTATCTGGACTGTCAAACCTTTCCAATTTTTCATGCTCTATATAATGGTCGACTTTAGGTAAAAAGCGTCTTGCTGCAATGCTTTGAATTTCATTACCTAAATTTGTGGTATAGTCATAGCATATCAAACCGTATTTCATATTCTCTCAAGAATGCATTCGACAATGCTTCGAATGCATCATCCTCCATTGAATTATTTAACGAAAATCATCAACACAAAGTAAAATATATTATCTCATTGATTAATGAATCCTATACAAATGAGTTTATTTTCAAATATATTTAAAGTTTGGCATCAATTTTTCCTTTAGGCCGATTACACATTAACACAAGCTTTAAACACCAAATATTTCTTAAAATCATAATGGAACATATTTATTACTATATTTTTAAATTTGAAACATCTAATGGTATTTTGAACCAGTAGCGAATAGCTTAAATTTTCAAACAGGCATAATATTTCTGTAATCGCATCTGTTTTTATTGTCATGTTATTTTTCGCATCCGTGCATGCAAACAATCTCTAAATGTTCATTTTGCAATATTCATACAGAAATTATGCCCTATTTTTGAATTTTTCGGACACATCAAGACCAAAAACATATGGATTCCATACATTACCCATATGTATGGATGTTTTCATTTACTCAACAATGATTATAAGATTGTAAAAAATATCATACAATCAACGATATATTATTTTAAAATTGTAATATATTTTTGAACAATCTTTTAAATATCATTAAAAATATAAAATTTTTTACAGATTTTTATGGAGACAAAAAATGGCAGAAGCGTATGAATATCTGGTTGGCGGAATTATCTGTCTGATAATTTCTGGAATAGCCGCAGTCATGCAGAACAAAATTTCACCCCCTTCTCTGGTTGCATTTGGACTATTTATTTTTGGCGTTTATAAGGCAATCCAGGCAAATAAAAAGGAAGAATAATGGAAACATAACTATTCTTTTTAAAACTATTAGAATTGATGTCATTGGTGGAAATACAGGTGTGTGAAGGTATTTGAATATGTCGATTCGCTTAAGGCATTATACGAATCCGTAGGCCTCAAAACCTTTCACCTCTATGAAAAGCCATTATAATTCTGATAGCTTTAAAAAAAAGTATGCTTTTTTGTAAATTAAATTAATTAGGGTCGGAACAATGTTTAATAGTATTAAATCTTTATTAAAAAGGGATAATTCTCAATTTATCAAAATAGACTCAATTGAAAAAACCAGCAATTCAATTAAAGTAAACTTCAGCTTTTGTGATGAGATTTCCAAATATTTCAGGCAAAATTTCCAAAAAATTCAATATTTAAAACTGAATCATGATTTGACCAATATTCCGGATGGAATCGCCATCATTCCTTTTGTATCAAATGTATTACCAATCATATGGTTTTTTGACCTGAAACTGATTATAGATGAAATCGATAAGAACTTTTTTGAAAGCATTGATGATATCAAAAAAGGTTATAAGTTACTTTTTCCATTCATTGACTTTAAAGGAGAGGTCATCTGCAAAAATACAAAAGACTTTTCATATACTGCACAAAACAATTCCGTTGCCTTGTTTTCACAGGGACTGGATTCCATTAACACCGTAATAAATAATCTGGATAAGAATTTAAGTCTGCTCACCCTGCACGGATCTGACATTCCCCTAGACAAGACCGAAGGATGGAATAATCTTTCAGGTAAAATCGATGAGTTTGCCGAAAGCGTTAATGTTAAAAACTATTATGCCAAATCAAATTTCAGACGCATGCTTAATAACACGCAACTGAACAATGCACTGCCCGACGGAATGAAGAAAAGCTGGTGGCATCAGTTTCAACATGGAATCGGAATAATCAGCCATGCGACAATAATCGCATATCTTTTGAAATCCGAAAACATTCTGATTGCAAGCTCACTGTCCAAAGCTTCAGCGAATTTGAAAATTTAAAGTATAATCCAATTGCATCTTCACCGGTTATTGACAATAACTTTAAATTTGCAGCCTGCAGAACAATTCATGACGGATATGAATTTGAAAGAATTGACAAATTAAGAAATACAGTTAGCTATTCAAGGGAAAATGAACCTATTTTTTTAAGGGTATGCATTACATCCCAAAACGGAGATAACTGCAGCGTATGCGACAAGTGCAGCCGTTCGATTTTGGGTCTGATTTCTGAAAATGAAAATCCGAATGGATATGGATTTGATGTTTGCGATGAAACATTGCTTGGCATCAGGGCGAATCTGGATGATTTGAAAAATGGTGTTGAAAAGAAAGGATGGTATTTCAGAAATTTCAGGCCGTACTTTTGGATTGATCTTCAAAATAACTTCCAGAAGAATGCGGAAAAATATGATTTTGATGAAAATGTAAAATGGATATTGGATTATGATTTCTCCAATATCAAAAAATAATATATGTTTAAGCGATTAATTGGCACCGGTTATATTTTTCAAACCTGGTATCTTATCTAAAATCCATAAGATAACAATTGTAATTACCAAAAAGGCCAGAAGAATTATAGGGAACCATTTGAGTGGATTATGGGAAAATACCGGGAAGTAATATTTGTCAATCCATTTGAATGAATAAAGAGATATGTAATGTGCCAGATAGATTCCATAGCTGAATGTGCTTATTGTAAATATGATTTTGAACATGAATGAATCCTTGAAAAATAAATGGATCTTATTTTTGATTGAACCTGGGGTTTTTGCACTGCTTTGGGAAAAATATCTTATAAACAAATACATTGCTGCTGACTGAATAACCACTTCAATGCTTTGGTATCCGTAATAACTCAAACGATGCTTCATATAACTGATTGAAACTGTGTGTTCCATCGAGAATATTGTAATTATCAGCAATACAACCAGGGACAATATTGCCATATTAGAATCAGATATCCTAAACTCCTTATTGGAGAGGTAATAACCAAGGACTAAGTAACCGAGATATCCTGCGAAGTTGCCAAGTTCAAAATTATGAAACGGATACAGTCCTGCAGTATCCAATATTATTACGAATGTCCAAATAGCTAAAAAGTATTCAACACCTTTAATTCCGTAATTTTCAATAAAAGCGTTTATAATTGGAATGAAAAGATATACGCCCAATATCATCCATACATACCAATAGTCATCAAAGAACATGGTCAATATATTGGATGGGGATGGGGCTTGATTGTCTAGGAAAATTCTAAGTATTATGGTCACTACGCTCCAAAAGAGAAACGGTATTAGAACCCTCCTGTATCTTCGTTTTAAAAAGTCTCCAAGCTCATATTTTCTATTTAAAAGCAAAGCTCCACTAATCATTAAAAACAGTGGCACTCCCATAATGGCCACATTAATCATAGGGGCTACCAAATGCATATAATTGGCAGAATGAGGTGCATTGTTATAAAACAGCCTGGTTATATGTGCTGAAAGCACCAGAATAATTGCCAATGCCCGAATAAAATCCAGATAAAAAATTCTTTTTCTCCCGTTTACCATCTTATACATAATAATCACATATGCCGTCTTTAAATCTGAAGAATTTAAAGTAAGTTATTCCATGCATATGTATGTTGTTTATATGATTTAAATATTATTCCGCGCCGATGTTGGATTTGGAAATTGCCTTATGATAAATAGCCAATCATTTCATCAACATTGATTTGCAAGGTAACAATTTTTAGCTTACCATTCCCCAACAGATTTCACCTGACAATTTGTCATGCCAAATAATTAAAGTTAGCATTAAACAAATTAAATTTAATGTGACTGCCGGCATTTTGATGATGCATGCATCTCATTAACGGCAATGTTTTCAAAAATCAGTTTGCTTTTTAACTTCACATCTACATCTCTTCATTTAAAAATATCCATTTCCTGTGAAGTCATAGTGAAATGCACACTATCTTAAATCGATTTTCATTTGAGCAAGATATCCCAGAAATGTGGTAATCAATAAGGTAATTACAATCATTGAAGCAATATGCATCGGAAAATTGGGAATGAAAAATCTCGAAGGGGAAAATATGAAAATCAGCAAATCCAATATCAGATTGACCAGGCAAAATACGACTCCTGCAAGAACTCCTTCAACAACTTCATTTTCATCGATATTTCTGATGTAGATTATTCCGAAAAACACTGTTGTAATAATGGTCAATATTGGAATTAGAATATTGAAATATTGAAGATTATTGTTGAAAATCGGATGGAAAATGCTTGCTATGCAATTTGTTAAAATCCATATTAAAACTCCAAATATTATTGCCATATTCAGTTTCATACAATCAACCCTAAAAAAACTTTAATAATGTTTTTAAATTTGAGATATTTAATTCTTTGTTTAGAACTTTTTGCGTGAGTTCAATCACTTAATTAAAAAAAAATCAGACAATGTATAAATAAGACCGAAGGCAAATATATATTACAAAAACATTCATAATTTTTCGAAGGGGATTTTTCATGAACAGAAAACTTAAAATAGGAATTGTCCTGTTTCTTATTGTATTTTTCGGGGGCTTTTTTGTATATGCACAGTTCTATTATCATGCAGAAAAGACTGCAACAGATTATCTCAATGGAACAGATGACGTCAACGTTGTAAAAATCTCCAACGGACTGTTTTTGGACGGATACGGAAACAACACCACAATAATATTCTATCCCGGAGCCAAAGTGGAATATACGTCATATCTTCCCCTTTTCACAAATCTGGCAAGCAGGGGAATTGACTGCTATCTTGTCGAGATGCCCTTCAATCTTGCATTCTTTGGAATAAACAGTGCAGACAATATAATCAAAAATTCAAGTTACGATCATTATTTCATGGCAGGTCATTCATTGGGCGGCGCTATGGCCAGCTCATATGTAAACTCCACACACAACAACATAAGCGGCCTTATATATCTCTCATCACACTCTCCAAAAGAGATTCATGTGCCTGTCCTGTCAATTAGGGGCACAAACGATGGAGTCATCAATCTGACAAGCTATGATAATGCAAAGTCACTGATGAAAAGCAATTTCACGGAAGTGATTATAAATGGCGGAAACCATGCGCAGTTCGGATATTACGGATTCCAGTCCGGGGACAATCAGGCAAACATCACTCCTGAAAGCCAGCAGAACCAGACCGCCGAAGCCATAATAAAATTCATCAATGCGAATACATGAAACTAATCAACGATGCCGTCAATTATATCAAATAGTTCGCCGTATTTTTTAAAAATTTCGCTTAATTCCCCATCATTTTTAGACATCATGGTCATATTCAGCTGATTGTCATTTTTGATGATTTTAACCTGTTCATCGCCAGATGCATCTTCAATCATTGAGATGATTTGGTTGTATTTCTCTTCAGTCAGGTTATGTTTTCTGTGATGGCTCAACATGTCCATTGCATGAATGAGGCCATTATCAGGCCTGTCAATGCATGTGGACATTTTGATTTTTGTAATCATATAGTATGGAGCTTCTATTTTGTCCCGGCGAAGCACGATTGAAATTTTTGATATCACGTGGTCGTCTTTAGAGTTTTCATTGATGAATTTGATCAGTTGAAACTCTTTGATATTGGCATTATTGTTCATTAAAGTCATGTTAATATATTATTTTTACAGATATTTAAGTTTAATGTGGCAATATTCATTTAAAATGAATTTATAAAGCTACGCCGGATAATCAGATTTGACCTTTCAGTTCACCATCATCCAGAGTTCTTATATGTTCAATTACTTTTCTGGTTACCGGATATGCCAGAATTTCATATAGGACCTTGAATACAATCTGACAGCCGATCATTGTCAATACCAAATTATCAGGCAAAACGCCAATGAATGAAATTGTGATGAAAATAACAGAATCAACGGATTCGCCTATTGCAGTACTGATAACACAGCGTACAAAAAGCTGGTCCCAGTATTTTTCCTTCAGTTTTACCATAACTTTTGAATTCAGTATATTTCCCACCATATATGAAATCAGCCCGGCTATAAATAGCCTTGGAGTGGTTGAGAGAAGCGCTGTAAAGGCATGTGCATTGGGACTGCTTGTAGGAAATGCCATTGCAACATGATACAGTACAATTGCTACAATATTGATTACAAAACCTACATAAATTACGTCCCTTGTCAGTTTATAACCGTATATCTCTGAGAGAATGTCATTGACAATGAACAATATCGGGAATGTCAATATTGAACATGGCAGTGCAATGAATTCAAATTCCAGTGTTCTTGTAGCCAATATATTGGATACTATCATTGAAGCAAAGAATATCCCCGTCAGATATGCATATGCTCTTGCTTTGGTCATTCTTTCAAACATTTATTACAAATCTCCATCAATTAATAATATAATTTATATATTACACTAATAATTATTTTACTCCCTCCTGCTGACATTACATTAATGAAAAATATAACACATATCCGACAAGATTGCATTCAAAAAGTTTAAATATCTTAAAAACTTTACTTTAAATATTATAAAAGTTTTAAAAAATTGTGATAAGATGAAAATAACTTTTCTAAATCCTCCCCAAACAAACTCAAAATACAAGTTTTTAGGTGTTGTAGCACCATCTCTTGGAATAGGCTATATGGCAGCTGTCCTTGAGAAAAACGGATATGATGTTGACGTTATAGATGCTACAGCTCTTGAGCTGACATATGATGAACTGGGTGAGGAAATTTTGAAGAGAAATCCAGATATCGTATCCATCAGCGCATTGACACCGACAATAGGAGTTGCGCTTGATTCTGCCGATAAGATAAAGCAGGTAAAACCGGATACGCTTGTTGTTCTGGGAGGATATCACCCTACCTTTGAATACAAAAGTGTTCTTGAGGAAGATAGCGTTGATGTTGTTGTGAGAGGAGAGGGAGAATATACTCTATTGGAACTTGTTCAAACAATTGAAAAGGGTGGAGACTTGAAAGAGGTTCAGGGACTTGCATTTCATGATGAAAATGATGATTCCCTCGTATTGACTCCAGACCGTCCGATTATACAGGATTTGGATGAGCTTCCGTTTCCGGCATTCCATCTCTTTCCAATGGAAAAATACAGGATTTTGAATATTACAACAAATGTCGCAACAATAATCACTACAAGGGGATGTCCTATGCAGTGTTCATTTTGCTCATCCGCAGCGCTTCACGGAAACAAGTTAAGGAGAAGATCATATTCCAATGTCGTTGATGAAATCGAGATGAGGCTTCTTGAAGAAAACATCGACACAATAGCATTTATGGATGATACATTCACCTTAAACAAAAGGTTTGTATATGATTTCTGCCGTGAAATAAAAAGGCGAAACCTTAAGTTTTGGTGGGGATGCACCTCAAGGGTGGATACCCTGGATGAGGAGCTTTTGCAGACCATGAAGGATGCGGGATGCATTACCATTTTCATTGGAGTTGAAAGTGCAGATCAGCAGACACTTGACAAGATGAACAAGAACATCACAGTTGCCAAAACCGAGAATGCATTCAAGCTTGCTCGAAAGGTTGGAATAAGAACCATAGCTTCATGCGTGATAGGAATGCCTGAAGATACCCGTTCAAGCATTCAAAAAACCATCGGCTATGTTAAAAAGCTGAACCCGAATTATGCCCTGTACAGTCTGGCTACACCATATCCGGGAACAAGATTTTACAACGAGACATTCAAGAAAAATCTAATCAACATTACTGACTGGTCCAAGTACACCCTTTTAAATCCTGTGCTGGAGACAGTTGACTGCAGCAGCAAAGAGCTGAGAAGCATTCAAAAGAAAGCTTTCCTTAAGTTTTATTTGCGTCCGACTTATCTTGTCCGTCAGGTTTCACAGGACGGTCTTGTTCTTTTAAAAACTATTTTAAATGTTTCAAAAACATTGCTTAAAAAGCAGACAAACGGAAATACAGACTACAATAAAACAAATATAAATAAGGGAAAATAAGTGGTAGGCATTTTCTCACTAAAAATGACAAATGCATTAAATGCTAAAATTCCTTTCTCATGCAGACAACATCATCATCATTTTTAAACTGTCCGAATTTTTCTACAACAATGTAATTCAGCTTTTTATATAATCCTATCGCAGCATGATTGTTTTTACCGGTTACTATATAGGAATATTTGAAATTCTCTTTTAGAAGAGATGATTCCAATTGGCAAATTAGATTATATGCAATTGCCTTTTTTCTATATTCCTTTTTAACGTAAACACGTTTAAATTCAACCGAATCACTGTCAAAAACCCTATAGCTGGCACAGGCAACGGCAATGCCATTATCCAATGCCAATATGACTACATGAGGAGTATCAAACTCATTATAGCTATCGTATTTTGACAACTCATCGCCGATGCGCTCATAATATAGCTTATCCAGCTCATCAACAAGCTTTAGAAATCTTTCATCTTTTTCATCAGTAAAAACGATATCCATACAAATCACTGATTTGTCTTAAATGGATTAGTTATAAATAGGCAGGGAATCAACTGTCCTGACCAGATTTATTGCAGTCAGTTCCTTATCGTGCTGAGTGTCATTCTGTGCGGTTTCAAATAGAATAACGTTATGATTCTTTTGGGCAATAGGTATTGTTACCCATTCCGGTGAGGTACCTGTTACGACCGGATAAACTGGATAGCTTAAGTTGCCGCCAATCTTATTGGCATAATCCATTGTTGTGCTTGACTTGTTGTCGACAATTCCGACATATTTCTGCAGATTCCAGTAGTCTTCCATTTCGTGGGCATCTACAACGACATAAGGATTGTAGTTTTCAATATCCGGAACAATATAGTCATTTGCCAAAAGTTCACCCATGTGTCTGTTTGTATCATAATCGCTGATATTCATTCCGCTGTCCTTGAAATTAAGCTGGATGAAGTATATGATGTACTTTTTATTGAGGCTGTTGTCCTTTGTAAAATTCATTATTGCCTCATATGTTGCATTATGAATACCGCTTTCAAGGCTGTGAACTCCCAATATCATTATCGCAGTATCGCTGGATTGAGTATTTCCTGCAACTACCTTATAGACAGTTCCATTGGAATTATTTCCAATTACTTTTCCATATTTGCCTAGATTTCCAGCAGTAGGTTGCTCTGTTTTCATTGTAAAAGTAGCTATTCCGGCAAAAACAACAAGCAAAATCAATATAACAATTAAAATTTTAGTCATTCTTTTCATTGCAATCGTTATTATGTTTATACTCCACAGATATATAAAATTATAGACATCGAAAAATAATGGGCATTAAATTAATTGCCAATATGGATGTCAGATTCGTTTTCCATCCTGCTGGTGCTGATTTTGGAATCAAAGAATCTTTTAAGCACCACAAGCATGCCAACAGCTTCAATAGCATTGCTTAATATGATTGACAAATATACTCCTGCACTGCTTAATCCCAAAAAGTGGTTAAATAATCCTATGAAAAATATCAAAGTCAATATGTTTAATACAAGAAACATCAGTGTATAAGTACTCTTTTCAATTCCTAAAAATACATAACTGCAGCCCATTATTATTGGAAATGAAATTATGTAGATGACAACGAAATACAGTATGTTTCTCACCTCATCCAAAACGACATTCTCCGTTGAAAATATGCCTATAATCGGATTGTGGAATATTGCAAGTACCAATGCAATTAATATTCCAAGGCCGAGGGATATTGAAAATACTTTTCTTATCGTATTTCTAAGTTCAATGTATCTTTCTGCCCCATTCAAATGTCCGGATACAATACACAATGCTTTCATAATGCCCTGAATTGGAGTAAATACTGTTGACTGAACATTTAAAATAATAATATAAGTAAAAACTGCAATCGGTGATGCGTAAAGTTCAAGGGAATATGTGATGATAATTCCCAGGAAAGTTAAGATTACCCCCACTATAATAATCGGAATTGCAAGTACGACAATCTCTTTTAATATCCCAAAATCCAGCCTGAATCCTTTCAGACGAATCTTCACCTGAGTATCCTTTTTAATGGAATATATGTATACAAAAAGCAGAAAAGATAATAATCCTCCGATTATTGTTGAAATAGCTGCTCCAAACATTCCCAGATTCAAGTTGAAAATAAGTATCGGATCCAGAATTATATTCAAAATATTTCCGGCAGTAACAATGATTGCAGCCCTTTTTGTATCACCTTCACTGCCTAAAATGACACAAAAGAAATTGTTTATCATGATTATTATGGCAAAGCCCAAACATGGAGCGATATATGCAAATATCATGTCAGTGTACTCGCCAATGCCCGCCATGACACAAATAGGTTCAATTAATGGTATGGAGACAATAGGAATAATGATTGAAAGAACAACAATTAAAAGCAGTCCCTGTTCTGCATATTTTTCTGTTTTTTCTATTTCCTGTGCTCCAAAAGCATTTGAAATTAGAATATTACATGATCTGCCTATTCCATCCCCCAGATAATGCAATGTGATTATGAAATTTGAAATATATCCCATACATATGATGGCAGTTGTGCCCAAACCGTTAACCCAGTAGATATCGCCGACGGCGTATAGGGAATCCAAAAAGTAGAGTATTATGATAGGGATACTTAACATAAATGTTGATTTCACGGGATTAAGTTGGATGTCTTTTACATGTTCGCTCATAATTGATATGATTTATATTATTCATAAGTTAAATAAATATACCATTAATTTGAGTTGAAAAATCCCTTATCGAAAGAGCACAAATTGAAATTCCAAACGAAATATGCAGAAAAAATGCCTGCATGATTTAAATAATATTAAGATAAATAAATCATCAGATATAAGATGAAAATAAGAAAAGATATTATTATACTGATTTGCTGCGCAATATTGTACTTTGCCAATCAAATCTGCTTCAAGACATTGGGAATTTCATTTTTCAATGACCATTTTAATGATTTGCTAGCAATACCACTCTATTTTTCAGCAATGAATCTGATATTGCATTATTCGTTAAATAAAGAGGTCAGATCATTTAAAACCTTATTTTTAATGACAGTAATCCTGTCAGTTTTAGGTGAATATGTTTCCTTGTATACCAGGAAGGGAAGCGTATTTGACTATTGGGACATATTATGTTACTTCATAGGGCTTGTAGCGTATTACATCATGAAAAATTATCAAAAAATGTTTCGCTATTTAACCTGATCATATTTCCTGGATTCGATGTTTCTAAAGCGATTGTCATCATAGCTTTTGGCTATATTTGAATAGAGCAATCCCAAGGAATAATTGGCTATGCTTTCAAGTACTGGAATAACAACAACCACATAAATTAAAAATCCCACATAAGGAATTGACATTACAAATGATGAAACAAAACCAACTGCAATCAAAAGTATTGCCATTACGATTAGCCATTTGATTATGGTAAAAATGCCTATCCTATTGATGTCGCCTATTACCTTATTGACCTTTAAAGCTTCAGATAAACTGTTGAAGTAAGCCAGTCTGGCCTTTGCAAAGAACAGTAAAAATTCAAATATGAGATATATGATGATAATGAGAAACAGCGAAACGTTAAGAGTTAAAATAAACTCAATTATCTTATAGTTATAAATCAGGTCTCTGCTTGTAGAGCTCAATATCTTAAAAGCAATGAGAAATGTTGTAGCCGGAACGATCATGTAGACCATTCTTAAAAATATCACCTTAATGGAATCATATATATTATCCACCAAATTGAAGGAAGGAAGCATTGCGGATTGGGCTGAACCCATTCGAACAATAGACAAGAAATATCCCGGAACAAACAATATGAACAGGAAAAATGCAACTACTCCAATGGCCAATACATAATCATTATCAATCATCATGCCAATTGGAATGATGGCAATCAAAATGAAAAACAGACAGATTACCAGCATTTTTTTAATGCTTCTGAACGGATATTTGAAGGAATTTGAAACTATCTTTAACAAATCCATAATAAAACTCCCCTAATCTAAGGATAATTGAATAAATTCTATTAAACAGTTTTATTTTTCTTGTTTAAAAAGCTTTATCCATAATAGTGCAGGAATGCCTTGTCTTTTAAGGTTGAAAATAACCTCATTAAAAAAACGTTGCAAGTGAAAACATTCAGCTCAAAGAAAAAATATTTATAAAAATATAAATAATCATGGCACAAAACTATTAATTGTACACAATTATAATTTTTCGATACACAACATTAAAGAGGAAAAAAATGAATCTCAAAAAGATATTGATTGCTTTGACTGTCCTATCCCTTTTAATCGGATGTGCCGGTGCAGTAAGCATACAGGAATTCAAAATTGAAAGTCCGGTTAAGGAAATATATGCCAGCGACAACTGTGTGATATATGCCAATTCCCATGGTGATGCGGGAATCGGAATCTACAAAAGCCTGGACAATCAAAAAGACAACAAAACTATCGAGGATGGGCCAATTAGCAACCTGATTTATGATGACGGGGACGAATACATAACCCCGGACAATACCATGAAACTCAGCATCAATCAGGACCATACTGCAAACTTCACTGATTTAACCCACAAAACCAAAGGCATTTCAGAAATCATCAACACCGAGGGACAAAAGTACGTTGTAATTTTCTGGGAAAAATCTTCAAGCGACATGAACATGACCAAATTGAATATCGCCAAGGATAATTTCAACAATAACAACGAGGTTACTCCGATAGCATTCAATGCATCCAAATAGAAGTGTAGGATTTTCTCACAATTCAACTTTAAAAGAAGTGTATGGATGATTTAAATTATTAAATCATTCCTTTTTTAAATCATCAATCTTTTCGTTAAGCCTTTCAATTTCAGATGTCAGGTCTTCAATTTTTGAATTCAAATCATCATGATTGCGCTTATTGATTTTTGAAATATACAATGATGAAATTACCGCAGTAAATGTTGCAAAAACCAAAATGCCTCCAATCATTCCAAAAACTCCAATGACCCGTCCGTAAACTGAAGATGGAACTACATCCCCATATCCTGTGCTGGTTACGGTAACAATGGTATACCATAAAGAGGTATTGATATCATTTATATTCGGATCGATTAAGCGGATTGACACGGTCAAAATGAAAATGAAGATGATTGCAACCAGAATTATCTTGTCCAGATATGTATTTTTCAAAAAGATGGAAACGGTTTTTTCCCTATCCCTTGCAAGAACAAAAAGCTTAATCAGCTGGATAAGTTTCACCAATCTCAATGCTCTAAGGAATACGAAATTAATAGGCAACATTCCAAGAATACTTATGGAATTGTCTATCAGATACTGCTTTTTATTGTCTGATTTCAAAAAGCTGTAGATAAACTCTACCCATAATACTGCGCATAAAATTATATCAAAAGAATAAACCCAATTTCTGAAGGTTGGAGAAACTGGACGGAAAGCTACATGAAACAATAGCAAAATATCCAAAAATGTTGCAAAAATCAATATCAGGTATATTCTTTGTTTATTCTTTTCCATTATTTATTATTATATGAATCACATATATTTATAACTTTTAATGATAGGGTGCAAAAGTCATTTTTTCAGCCGGTGAAAGTGAATGAATGTTCAACGAAATATAATATTCCATAATCTTAATGCCAAATAGCCATCTAAAAATTTTTAAGTATGCAAAAAAAATAATAACTATTAATATTATATTGTCAATAAATTATTAATATGGAGATTACAAGCAAGAGAGATTTTTTAGGAATGATTTTTTTCGCGTTGAGCGTAGTAATATTGGGTTACATGTTTCTAACGCCTCTTAACAATTACATAATGCACGTTGATGAATACTTTACAATAAGTGTTCTCACCCTTCCTATAGGAGATATCTTGAACATAACCAGTTGGGACGTGCATCCGCCACTGTACTACTTTTTGGGCAAGATTGCAATAAACGTGGCAGACACATTTGGATTGGATTATCTTCACACTTTAAGAGTCCTTTCAATCATACCATACATCATTATCCTGGCCATTTCAGCTACCAAAATCAGAAAGGATTTTGGTCTTTTGACTGCAGGTGTCTTTACATTTTCAATGGCGGTCATGACCGAATTTTTCGCACACTTTCTGATTGCAAGGATGTACAGCTGGGCGATCCTATTTTTAATCATCTCATTTATAGCATTTATAGAAATTATCAAAACCAACGACAAAAAGGCATGGATTATACTAACAGTGTTTTCAGCACTTTGCGCATACACTCACTACTTTGCGGCAATTAGTGCAGGATGCATCTATCTTTCACTGTTTGTTTATCTGATTAAATATGAAAGAAAAGACCTCAAAATTTGGATAGTGTCAGCTATTGGAGCAGTAATATTATACCTCCCATGGATACAGATACTCATGAGGCAAATGACACAGGTTAAGGCTGCATATTGGATTCGTCAGCTCAACCCGGAAACATTCATCAAGACATTAAGCTACTTTGCATATACAAATGATATGAAACTCAGCCTGGTTGCAATTGCAATTGCAATAGCGCTTATAATCATCTACAAAAGGGATTCCAAAGATGTTGATGAAAAGGAAAGATTCCTTGTTTTAAGCGGAATGACCGTATACTTTTTAACAGTCATACTGCCGGTCATATTTTCACTCAAGTTCCGACCTATACTGATGCCAAGATACCTTCTTCCTGCAACAGCCGTAATGTGGCTTTCAATTTCAATCCTCTTCGCAAAGATTAAAAACAGAAAGAGGTTTATGATTTCCGCAGCACTAATAGCTGTGCTTCTGGTTATGGGTTTTACAACATCAATGACAACCAATGATATAATTTATCACAGCGGAGTCCATCAAAAGGAGATTATGGACAACATCACAGAAGATCCCAATTCCGTACTGATTGTCAATAACGAGAACCTGATAATGTACTTCCTGAGTTACGCCAACCAGACGGATACGTATTTCCAGAACATCCCCCACATATTCGGTGAAAACCTTACTCAGCTGCATAAGTACTATGACTTCAAAAGCTTTGAAAAGGGTGAAATCGACTGGGTGATTTTAAACAATACAGGAAAGGACATCTATATCATAAGCTGGAATAAACCGGTTCTTTACTCAGATACCGAAAAGATTGACACCTGGACAGGTGCTACAATTTCAAAGGTAAAGCCAGACAATAGGCTTACGGCTTCCAAATTAATTAATGCTACCCAAAAATAGGGTTCAAAAACCCTACCACTTATTTTTTTTAAAAGTTATTTTTTTCACATCACTAATATAAGTGTTCATCATAGTGTCCATTTCAAGAGTTATTATTGGCTTTAACTAATTCTAATCGAGGATGTTCATTGATTTTACCATTAACTTTTTAATATATTAAAATGAAAATAACTATCAACCAACATGGAGGTTATATTATGTCAATGATATCAATAATATGCGGAATAATTATCGTTATACTTTTAGCAGTAACCTACTTAAGAAAACCTGATTACAAACATAAAACCCTTCTTTCAGTATTGCTGATTTTAACAGTAATTTTTATAATATTGAATATTTTATGGTAGAAAATTCCCCATCACCAAATCCATTTTTTATATATGTTAATTTAATTTAGCATTAATCAAATTGAATGAATTGAAATTACTTACGATTTAATGATGCATGTATTGTATTTACTGCAAGGTTATTAAAAATCAAGTTACATTCAAACAATACATTTACATTAACTTATTTGATTTAAAAAAATATGGCAATCTGATTGTCTTTCTTATGGATTGACTTGCTATATCCATCTATCACCAGCTTCATTTCAATACACCCCGTACTAATCGTTTTTGAATTTGATTTCACTTCCGCAATGCTTCATTTTTGAATAGCAGTTTTTGACATATCAGAATTATCAAAACGCTGCCCTTTAATGATTTCATTGATGTTTTTCACCAATGTTTCACATTCATTATTTTCCAATTCACCTGCATATAATGAACTTTGAATCTTTCTAAGTCCATAATGCAAAAGCATATTTTCAATATTTTCCTGATTGGTTTTGAATTTGCAATCAAAAGTGGCTATAGCATATACATGAATTAACTTATATAAATTCAACTTTAAAATTAATGTTTTTAGAAATAGTTAATTTCATATGCTATGTTTAAATGAAAGCAATTTTACAAGGTCACAACAATTAAACAAAGCTAATACAATTAGAATAAGTTTAAATAAGATGAGCACAATAGAAATTAGTAATTATTAATGAATTACATTAAAGAAAAGTAAAAAATATGGGAAAAATCATATTTTCGAAATAAACTAAAATAGTTCATAAATAATTATTATTTTCAAGGATTATAATGAAAGAGGATTATTGGAAGAAAAATATCCGAACAAGACAAATTTCATTTGATTTGTGAATTGATAGATGTTTTTAAAAAGGGTGAAGATGTTGAAGTGGCTACAATTTGTAGCCAGTTGAAATTAAATTGCCACGGCTTAATAGAAGCCGTGGATTTTCTAGATTATTTTCTAGAGATCCACCAATTTAATAGACTCAGACCTATTAAATGGTCTATGTTACCCGAAAATGAAGTTAATAATTTATTTAAAAATATTTAAAAAATAGTTTTCAAAAAAAATATGTTAGGTAAAATTAATCACCTAACACCAATCTCAATCTATTTTCCCATTGTTTCTTTAATTAAATTGTCGTTAGGAGCATCAATTTGCACAAATTGACCATCTTTATCTGGGAACATAAAGATGGAACGACCATCTACTTTTTGATATAGGCCTTCAATACCATTAATGGTTTTCATTTCAGAACCGCCACTTGGAGATAATTGAATCACTTGTTCGGGCATGTAAAAATTGACAGTAATGTTTTTGTCACCGTTTACCATTACAATACGATTATATATAGTTTTAACACCCATAATTTCTGTTGTTTCGTTTGTAATGTTTTTGGAATCATCGACTTTATATCCATCAGGTATATTAAATTCATAAAAAGCAGATACTGCTCCTATTGAAGCTATTACTGCAACCAATACCAAAAAGGCTAAAAGTATTTTTTTATTCATATTTTTCACCAAAAAACTTTCAACAATTTTAAATTGTCGTTTTGATATTCTGTTTTGGAACTCTCAACTTATGGAAACTGAGTATTCCCAGGTTATTAAACCTAGGCTATCCCCTTTGTCCCCAAGGTTTAAACAATTTCAAATATTAATGTTTCTTAATAGTTGAAGAAAGTTTTAATATTGTAATTGTTATTAATATTTTAGTTATTGCCGATATTTAAACTTCATGAATTAACTTATATTAATTCAACTTTAAAATTAATGTTTTTAGAAATAGTTAACTTCATATGCTATTTTTAAATGAAAACAATTTTATAAGGTCACAACAATTAAACAAAGCTAATACAATTGGAATAAGTTTAAATAAGATGACCACAATAGAAATTAATAATTATTAATGAATTACATTTAAATAACAAATATATAACTTCAAGTTACAATACCATAGAAAATTTTTGTTAATATCTAATTTTTTTAAAATACTAGTCTTTATAAATAACTAGTTACATTTGAAATTCCACCAACTTTTAAGAAGTTGGGGATTCTCGATTAATTAACATACTTTTACTGAGCGAAATGTTAATATTTTCGAGCCGATACCTGCGCACCTCAGGCCATGACAATACCCTACGAAGATTGTCTTTATTATTTTTTGACAGTAATGTTTTTGTCACCGTTTACAATTACTATACGATTATATTTAGTTTTAACACCACTAATTCAGTTCTTTCGTTTGTAATGTTTTTGGAATCATCGACTTTATGTTTTGGTCGTGTAAGGAAAGTTTGACAGAGCAACTCCATATCCCATTTAAATGTTAAATAAATGTTTCATTTTAAAGTAAACATTAAATAAATGATGTTATAAACTATTATCACCAAATAAAGAGGTGTTATAATGGCAAAAAAGAATATGATAATAGCATTAATCCTTTCACTCATATGGTCAGGTTTGGGATTAATCTATGCCGGAAATGTTCAGAAGGGTATTATTTTAGCCGTGATTGCAATAATCGCTGAAGTGTTACATCTGTTTGTAAACCCAATTTTTGGTTTAATTGTCTTCATCACATGGATTTACTCCCTATATGCAACATATACTGAAGTAAAAACCATAAACGGACAGTAAAACCACAGACATCACCATTTTTTCTTTTTTAATTAAATGCAATATAATTAATGCTTGGCTAAAAAATGCTTTTGAATATAATTCATTTAAACAAAAAAAAATAATTATTTAATTTTAAGTGATTCTTTAATCTGTTTAGCCAAATCAACATCTTTTTTAAGGTCTATATCCTCATATTTTCCCTGAAACTCATGTATAATTACAAAATGATGACCATCTTTGTCAAATTCAATATGAGTAGAATTATAACCAAGAACAGGATTTACATCAACATACACTTCTTTTTCAGGATCATAACATTTTTGTGCTTTTATATCCCCATCAGTGTAATTTTCAATGATTTGTTCTGTTTGTGATCGATTATAATCATCAAAAGATGAAACCTCATTCATATACAAGTATGTTACGGTATTATTGTCCTTTCCACCGTGAGAAGAAGTTATATGAAAACCGCTTTCAGCATGAGGGTCATATGCATCGGTTGTAGAATATCCTTCAGGAAGTTCTATTGAAAACTTATTACATTCAACTGTATCTGGCTCAAAAAAACCTTCACCTGCAACAGCAGTTACTGGTAAAAACAATATCAAAATGCCTATTAGAATTATTGATTTTTTCATTGAAAACACCATTTTTATATATTTGATTTAAAAAGATACACTGTTAAAAAAAAATAAATTCCAATTACTTCTGATTTGATTAATTCAATCGAAAATATTCAGTTTAAACGAAAATACACGATTCTTGGAGTCAAAAGGCATTATCTCATTCTGATTTTTGTTTTTGAAATGATTAAAATCAGAATGTATGGTATTATTGAAAGAATTCTTAATGCCTGGAGTGAATCCATTCCTACTGCTGCAGCCATATCTACTGCAATATTTTCCAGAGTGTAGTACAATGGAGAGTGGAAATCCTACTGAATTAATAATAAAAATAGTATTGTCTAAATAGTTTAGGAAAAACTCCCAAACCATCACACACTTTAGACAATAATCACTAATAGTTGAAAACAGAGGTTAAACCTCATTTTCTAGAATATGAAACCATATTCGTATTGAAGATTATGTAATTTAAAATATATAAAGTTTTTTTAATTAATTATTATAATGAAAGTAAGGGAGAATTATGGCTAGCTTCCGAGTGTGAATCCTAAAAAAGCGTCAAGAACCTTACTTTCAAGTTCATCAATCAAATTTCAAGGTTTTACAAGGATAAATCGATAATGCAAATGATTAGTGTTATAACACTTAAAAATAATGCAATATATTTTATCATTTGTAAACCTCCGCATTATGATGTAAAAATTTTTTTGAAATTTTAATACATCCTATTAGTGATTAAGTTTTTTTAAAAATTTCTATTGGAAGTTACATATTATTATTACTAATTTATAAAATAGTATTACTTAAAATTATTGGTGATATTTTTCAAAATCATGAAAAATTTTTTATTACATTTAAAATTATTTTTATTACAAAATCAAAATTTAAAGAAAACACCATTTTGAAACCACTTGATGTATATGTATTACTTCACTTACAACATTTCCCCAGAAACTCCCAAATTATCCAAATTTTATATATAAAGAGAACGTATATTTTATGTAATAATATACAGTAAAAATGAAAAGATACGAAGTCTTTATATACTCAAAAAATCAATAGTATAACCAAGGGTTATGTATAAAAATTTAGGAGGCAAAAAGCTTATGATCGAGGTTGATGAGCTAACAGACTACCTAGATGAATACTTAGAAGAAAA
>ONUN01000048.1 GCA_900320955.1 uncultured Methanobrevibacter sp.
ATAATATTCTTGTATTCGGTCAAAATGTAGAATATCCTGAAAATTCAACTATTGTTGTTGTGGCTGATGTTGATGGTGAGTATTATGTTGATGTTGGCGATAAAAGGGTTGTTGTTAATGTTTTAGATGGTAGGGGAGAGATTGTAATCGCTTTGGATGCTGGAACTTACTCTGCTGATGTGGAATACATTAACGCAAATTATGTGAATAATGTCACAATCATTCCATTTACTGTTGCTAAAGCTGATGTTGCTTTAAGCGTTGAAGTTTTAGATAGGGTTTATTCTGCTGATGTTGATGGTAATGTATTTGCAGGTCTTGATGGAGAATATAATGTAATCATTGGCGATACTTTAAAAGTTGTAATCGTTAAAAATGGTATCGGTACTTTTAATTTCGGCATTCTTCCTGTTGGAAATTATTCTGTTCGTGTAATATTTGCTGGAAATGAAAACTATAATTCAAATTCAAATGTTTCAACTTTTAAAGTTACTTCTACTGGCACTAACTTTAATGTTATTGCTAATAGTACAGAAATAACTTATGGGGAAGCTATTGGTATCACTCAAAGTCTTCCGGTCGATGCAACAGGTACTGTAACTTATAGATTTGCAAATGGAACCATAATTAATGTCCTTGATGTTAAGGAATCATTTGTTTTATCTGGATTGGATGCAAAATCTTATGTAATTTATGCTAATTACTCTGGGGATTCCAATTACACTTCAGCACTTGATAGTATAACAATTGTGGTTAATAAGGCGATTAATAATGTTGTTGTGAGTGCAAATAGTGTTATATATCCTGATAATATTACATTCAATGTTAAAGCAGATATTGATGGAGTTTATATTGTTTCTGTTGGTGGCAATCACTTTGAGGTTAATGTTGTAAATGGTAAGGGAAGTATTAGTGTCTCTTTAGGAGTTGGAGATTACAGTACTATCACTTCTGTTTATAATCCTAATTATGAAGCTGATATTCGGGAGGCTAAATTCACTGTATTGCCAATTAAAGATTATGACTTTAGTTTCAAAAGGATTTATAAGACTGTCATTTTCTATGCTCCGAGTGATGCTACTGGAAATATAACTCTTGTTGCAGGCAACACAACATATGTGGTCCGTTTAGAAAATGGTACTGCGGAGATTACAGTCAATGAACTGATTGAAGGATCAAATGTGGTTAAGATTACTTATTCAGGTGATAATAAATATGCACCAAGAGATTATTCAAGCATTTTTGTTATCGATACAAAAATTGTTGCTTCTGATATGACTCGCGGATATAACAGTGGTGTTGATTATCAGGTTAAAATCGTTGATAATAAGGGAAATCCATTGAAAAATATGAATGTGACATTTACTATAAATAATAAAAAATACATTCGCAGCACCAATGAGAATGGTATTGTTAAACTCAATGCTAAACTTCGTGTTGGAACATATAATGTAATAGTCACTTTGGACGATGGCAAAAAGGTTATGAATAAACTTAAGATAGTTAAAAGAATTGCAGGCAATAAGAATATTGTGAAATATTACAATAGCAACTTTAAATATAAATTTAAAGTTATTGGTAATAATGGTAAGGCTGTCGGTAAGGGAGTAAAGGTAACTGTTAAAATTGGTAAAAAAACCTACAGGCTCAAAACAGATAAAACAGGTTTCATTACTATTAAGTTAACTAAAAATTTCACTCCTAAAACATATACTATAAAAGCAGCTTACAAAGGATATTCTATTAAAAATAAGATTAAGGTTAAGGGTGTAATATTCAGTAAAAAAACAGTTAATATCAAAAAATCTTCAAGAAAACTTGTCTTGGCGGCAAAACTTAAACAAGGTAAAAAACTCCTCAAAAACAAAGTAGTGATATTTAAGTTTAAAGGTAAAAAATACAAAGCTAAAACCAACAAAAAGGGAATAGCTAAAGTAACCATTAAACGAAATGTTATTGCAAAGCTTAAGGCAGGTAAAAAATATAGATTCAATGTAACTTACCTGAAAAGTAATATAAATAGAACAATTAAGGTAAAAAGATAGGGATGTCACACCCTATTTTTTTTAATTTTTTTTAATCAATTCAAATGGGATATAAATGAAAATGTAGTTAATATTTTTAATGTTAGTGATGATAACTTCCATATTTTTTGCTTGTTACTTTAAAATAATAGGTATTGTGTGAGAACTATTTTTTTTCATTGATGCTAATATATGCAAATCTACAAATATTTAATTGTTCATTATTTCACAGTTAAAATTAATAAAAATTAGGCTAATTTTTATCAAATTGATTTATCTGATTTTGACCATTATTGCTCAAAATTGTTATTTTTTCGTTTAATTGCAGTATGCATAATGTTTTTTGTGATTAGTGGGTAATTTGATAAAAGAAAATAATTTTATTCATGAATCCTATATTTAATATTATGTTGGAATTTACAAAGGAGGAGCTGAGGAATTTAACTATTGCATTTGTCGTGCTTACTTTTTGTTTTTTTATAGCAACTGTTGGATGGAATGTTCAGAGAATTCTTTCAATCTTGCCTATTGTTGTGGTTAGTGTAGTGATTGGTTCTCTATTGCATGAGCTTGGACACAAATTTGTGGCAATGAAATATGGTTGCCTGGCGGAATTTAAATTGTAGCCTTTGGGATTGGTGATTGCAGTAGTTTCATCATTTTTTGGATTTGTATTTGCATCACCTGGTTCACTTCATATTAGTCCGGAAAATCTATCTGATGAAATAAACGGTAAGATTTCAATTGCCGGACCGATGGCCAATATAGGACTTGCATTAATATTTATAGCAATTGCCGCTTTAATATATCTTTTAAAAATCCATTCTAATATTTTTCATTTAATATATTTGATTAGTGCAGTCGGATTTTCTGTCAATTGCTTTTTGGCTACATTTAACCTGTTTCCTATTTACAGTCTGGATGGAACTAAAGTCTTAAAGTGGAATGCTGGAATTTGGATTGTTGCAATTGCCATTGCCGGAATTATGATGATGATGGCTATGACAATCGATGCTGAAAACATGCTAATGTTGATTATGGGAGCTTGAATTTCAAAAACTGGCTATATAACTCAGATGATGTTAATGTTTGAAATTTTCCATTGACTCAAGATAATCGTCAAGCAAGTTAAACAATTCTTCTTTTGTTTTTGTTTTAAAGATTTTAGGTTTTATTTCAATGCTTCCGGGTAAATTTTTTAAATAATATGCTGTATGTGTTCGCATTTCTTTTATGGCTACTTCTTCATTTTTCAAATCAATTAATAATTCGGTGTGTTTTTTGGCCATTTCTATCTTTTCTTCGGCAGGTACTTTTTGGGGTGTTGCTCCATTATCTAAATAATCAATGCACTGTTTTACAAGCCATGGATTTCCCCGAATAGCACGTCCAATCATTATGCCGTCACAACCCGTTTCATCTATCATCCGTTTTGCATCATAACATGTCCAAATATCTCCATTTCCAATAACTGGGATTGATACATTGTCTTTAACTTCTTTAATTATCGACCAATCGGCTGCAATGTCATACCTGTCTTCTCTTGTACGGGGATGAACTGTAATGGTTGATGCACCAGCATTTTCAACAATTTTTGCCATTTCAACAGCATTGATTGTATCATGGTCCCAACCGCTTCTAATTTTAACGGTAACTGGAATTGGAACGCTATCGACAACTGTTTCAACAATTTTTTCTGCCTTTTCGGGATTTTTTAGAAGTGCACTTCCTGCCTTGCTTTTGATTGCAACTTTTTTAACCGGGCATCCCATGTTAATGTCGATGATGTCGGGTTTCATATTTTCATAGATATATTTTGAAGCTATCTCAAATGATTTGGGGTCAGCTCCAAATATCTGTTGGGAAATTGGCCTTTCTTCTTCGGTCATATAAAGCATTTCTTTGGTTTTGTAATTATCATACATTATTGCCTTATCTGAAACCATTTCAGTTTCTATAAGTCCGCAGCCCATTGATTTAACAATTCTCCTGAATGCCGAATCGCATATTCCGGCCATTGGAGCTAGGACTACCTGATTGTCAATTTTTACATCACCAATTTTCCATTTCATAAACTCATCTAAAAATCGCTATAATTATAATATTGGTGTTGTAATTTATAATGGTGTGGGAATGTTTCTTCTATTTTTTCAGGTTTCAATTTAATAATCTAAACATTATTTTTGCGTTAAATTTAATCTTTTTCGAAATTGATTTAAATATTTTTTAATATAATATTAAATAATTACTGATTAGGAGAGATTATTTGAAAATTTATAAAATATGTATAATTTTATTATTGGTATTTATTTTTTCAGTTGGTGCAGTCAATGCTTAGATTTTAAATCAGACTGATGAAATAAGTGTTGATGATGAAGATATTGTAATTGATGTTAATGCACCTGCAAAAACATTCACAGACTTAAACAATGATATTTCCGTTAGTACGGGAGAATTAAACATCAATAATGATTATGTATTCAGCATTCAGAAGGATAGGGATTATGCCGGTGGAATTCAAATTATTGGCAAGAATCTCACAATCAATGGAAACAATCATGTGATTGATGCATCAGCCCAATCAAGAATATTTTTCGTTAATTCATCAAACATTGTAATCAACAATCTCGCTTTTAAAAATTCCAATAACTGCTCAATATTTATTGCAAATTCCTCATTAACAACAAACAATGTGGTTTTTGAGAATAATTCTGCAGTTGATTATGGGGGTGCAATTCATGGTGAGGAAACTGTCTATAAAAGTGTTAACGATAAGTTCATTAACAATTATGCCAAGCATGGTTCAGCAATATATCTGGCTGATGACTCATCATTTTCTTTGGATAATGGAAATTTCAAATCTGATAGGATGTTATATTGGGGTTTGATATATTTGGATAAATGTAATATTGATATAGCAAACACTACATTTGAAAACATTTCTTCACGATACTCTCCTGTACTGTTTGCGGCATGGTGTGAAGGAAAAATCAGAAATTCCAAATTCCTTAATTTATATGCAAACGTGACTGCAGGAGCAATTGCCCTTAAGCCGGTGATAAGTGAGATTACTGTTGAAAATTGTGATTTTATAAATGTCAGCAGTGAAAAAAATGCTGGAGCAATATACGTTGATATTTTTGGAAGTTCCTTGGAAGGCCGTGGCCAGTTAATTGTTAACGGTTCTCAATTTGTCAATTGTTCCTCCGAGTTTGGTGGGGCCATAGTTCAGCTAAGCGGATCTTTAACTGTAAGCAACACTGACTTTATCAATAACACTGCAAAATATGATGGTGGGGCCATTTATTTGTCTGCATTTGGTTTAGAGATTCTCAATTCCAGTTTTATTTCAAATAATGCTTTAACTGATGGATTTTCAAAGGGCGGTGCATGCTATTTGGATACTGGGGATGGAAGAATTTTTGACTGCATTTTTAAGGATAATGTTGCGGACACTGCCTCAGCACTTTTCCTTTATGAATTTGCACTAGACTTGCAAAGATGCTATTTCAACAATCCGTCTCCAAATTCTGATAGTATACACAGCGTATTTGATAAGGGATTTTCACAAAGCAAAAACAACTTCACAAATGATGTCCTCTCATTGGATAACACTGATTATAATTTGAATGTTGAGTGTTCACAGAAATCCTATGCATACATTAACAATACGATTGTCTATGATAAGTTGCTTGACAGGTTTGATTTAAGAGATTACAATTGGTTAACTCCTGTCAAATATCAGGGAGATATTGGAGCCTGCTGGGCATTTGGTAATGTGGCTGCATTGGAGTCTGCATTGATAAGATATTTTAATATTACCTATGATTTTTCCGAAAACAATCTTCAAAATTCAATGTTGAAATATTCGAAATATGGTGTTTCCAATATTGTTGAGGGCGGTGAACCCTTTGCCTCTGTAGGATATTTGATAAGCTGGCTTGGAATATCTCCTGTGGAATACGATACCTTTGACGAGCTTGGAAAAATCTCCCCCTTAATCTCCACTCCTAAGGATTTTCATGTAACTGATGTAATCATGATTCCACCAATAAAAAATTCAACAGACATTGATATGGTAAAAAAAGCAATAATCGACTATGGAGGACTGGCGGTATCTTATGCTCCAATTGAAGAATATTATAATCCAAGGACTGCTGCACAATATTGCAATGAAAGCTATCCTGAAGCACATAGAGTTTGTGTCGTTGGATGGGATGACAATTTCTCAAAGGATAACTTTTTAATTACTCCTCCAGGAGATGGCGCTTGGATAATTAAAAATAGTTGGGGCACAGAATACGGAGACAACGGCTACGGGTATATATCATATTATGATAAAACCTTCGCTTCAGCCAGACAACTTGCAGGGTATGTGATAAAAAGCAATTTGACTTATGATATGTTATATCAACATGAAATCAGTGGGGAACCAAATAATTTTCAGGACAATTATTATATGAGCAGGTTTGTCGCTGAAGAAATGGGTTGATTGCTGCTGTAGGAACCTTTTTTGACAAATCTGATTTGAATTATGAATTTTCAGTATTTGTCAACGATGTAAATGTATGCAATTATGAGGGAGTAAGTGAATTCAGAGGTTATTCTACCATTCCTTTGGATAAGCAAATTCAAATAAATAAAGGCGATGAATTCAAAGTAATATTCAAAAATAAATGTTATGCGTTGATTGATTCAAGAGCTCCTCTTCAAAGCAATGTTTCATTTATAAGTGCTGATGGCAAGAATTGGAGGGATCTTTCAAAAGACAATGCCATGCCTATTTTGAAGGTTTACGTACGTGATGATATCAATATTTCACGGAATATGGTTAAGTATTACGGTGATGACGCTCCGTTTACAGTAAATGTCACTGCAGGCGATGAAGTTACTTTTGAAATAAATGGAATTACTGCAACTGTCGTGGCTGATGGTGACGGCATTGCTAAAATTGGGATTAATTTAACTTCTGGAGATTATCTGATTACTACCACATGGAACAATATTTCAATTGTAAATTATATTCTAGTTAAAAGCACAATTGTAGCCCAGGATATTACACGAGGATATGGCAGTAATTATGAGTATACTATCAAGCTTTTAAATTCAACCGGCGAACATTTGAGCAATGTGGATGTTGATGTGGTGATTAACGGTAAATCCAACAGATTAACTGCTGATGGCGATGGTATTGTAACCATTCCATTCAAAAAATTGGTTTCAAATCAGGCAATTACTGTTGTCAATCCAATTACTGGTGAATCAGCACAAAGAACCGTAAAAGTCGTTTCAAGATTTTCAGGCGCCAAAAACATAAACATGTATTACTTCGACGGATCCAAATTCAACGTTAAAGTTTATGGAAATGATGGTAAGATTGTTGGTGCAAACCAAATTGTCGTTATAAAAATTAATAAAAAGGCATATAAGGTCAAAACCAATAAAAATGGCGTCGCATCATTCAAAATACCGAATACCGTAAAACCTGGAACTTATGCATTGACAGCAACATATGCCGGACAAAGCATTAAAAAAACCGTTAAGGTAAAACAGGTTCTAAAAGCCAATAAATTAGCCGTTAAAAAATCAGCTAAGAAAATGGTATTGAAAGCTACTTTGAAAAATGGTAATAAAGCTATTAAAGGTAAAAAAATAACATTTAAACTTAATGGAAAAAAATATGTGGTAAAAACCAATAAAAAAGGTATTGCACAAAAGATTCTTAAGAAAAATGTTATAAACAAACTTAAAATAGGAAAAAGATACTCTGTTCAAGTAACTTATCTTAAAAATACTATAAAAACTACTGTAACTGTAAAATGTTAGGGAATTAGTTCTCTAACACTATTTTTTTTTTAATTGATGGGTGATGTCTTATCATCACTTGATGGTGTAAAAAATAAATATTTGGACTATTTAACCAAATAGTCCATCTAAGAATCCTTTATCAGAGCTGCTTGTAGAATTTAAAACGCCTGATACTTGAGTTTCGTATTTGTTGATATCTCCTTGAGCATTTTGAGTTTGTTCAATACTATTTGCGAGATTTTCAATGCTGCTATTTGTAATGTTGATGTTATTGTTTACAGTATAATTGTAAATTATGTTTACAATTGTTTTATGGTCTGTAACGTTGTTTTGTTTTACAGTTTCTTTTACATCATCTACTAATTTAGATACTTGATCTGAACTAGCATTGGAGTTTTCAACAACTTCTGCTTGAGTGTAAATTTCCTTGTTTGCTGCTTCTTTAACAGTTTCCGGAATTTTAACGTTGGTTGCCTCTTCGTAACAGTTCATTATTCCTGCAAGAGCAGATTCTCCAGTTGCACTGACTGGGCTGGTTACGTAAACATGTCCACTTTTAATTCCAGCGGATTTTAATGCAGATAGGTACATGTCTCCGGTTACAGTGGTGATTTTAGATTTATCTACACTAACTTGGAGATTGGTGCTATCTTTTAGGTTAACAAGTGCTGATGAAAATATTTCACTGGAATCATATGTTCTTCCAGTTATTGTACTTGCAATTTTGTTAACGTCGCTTGCTGTAATGATTTTTTCATCTGCTTTACTTAAATCCAAATTGCTTTGACTTTTGAAAAATGAATCAACGTCAGATTTGTAGTTTGTATTCGCATGAGTAGTTTCACCGTAAGTTATAACAACTGAATTTACTTGATCGGAAAATCCTGCTGGTATAACCATACCTATTAAGATTATAGATAAAATAACCATACCAATAGTAATCTTACGCATATTATCACCTCAATATAATAGCACATTTTATATATCTTATTAAGTATTTAAATTTATCTCATAGTTTAACAGTTTTTATTGAATGATGACTACATTTTACTTTAGTAAGTTTTATATGTTTTCAAGTCAAATTTACACATATAGTAAATCTTAACCGATGTTGCTATGTTTGTTATACTAAATGGAATGGAGGTGAAAATACGAAAAAACTAGATAATAGGCTATTATTCGCATTAATTATTTCAATAATGCTTTTGTTTTCTATAAGCACAGTATTTGCAGGGAAT
>ONUN01000164.1 GCA_900320955.1 uncultured Methanobrevibacter sp.
AAATTCTTCAAATTTTGCAATTGATGTTTGTGATTTAGTAGTAGAATTCATTATCTATATTATTATTTTTTCATACTTTAAAAATTATTGCATAGAGCATTTGAAAAGTATTATTGATAAGTAAGTATTAAATACTAATGTCACCAATAATAGATATTAATAAAGATTTTAATTTTTTTGAGGGTATTATGAGGAAATCTAGATTAAGCGTATTTAAATCTACTTCAATGTTGATTTCTGTTGTTGGAATCATCATGATTATATCAACAATTATTGTTGTTGCTTATGTAGGGTATAGTATGGTTTCAGAAGGTATCACAGATGAGATATCTTCAGGTACTCAATATGACGAGCTTGCAGAGTTAAAATCAGCTTATTCTGATTTGGCAATGAAATTTGACAACGTCAAGTCCACGTATTATGCTGGTGGTGCTAATGAAGTAAAAATATATAATGATGCAAGACTTGAGTTGTCTAGGGCCAATTCAGCTATTGAAAATGTTCAAAGTGCTTTAGATGCAGGAAAACCATCTAATGAAGTTGATAGTAGAATTGATTTTGCTAAACAGAAACTCCAAGCTGCTAATAATGCCTACAATAATCTTTAATTTCTTTTTTTTCTCTTTTTTGGCATATATTCCAAACCCACAACATACATTTCTGAACTTTTTTTACGTGATGATGCCGGTTTGGTAGTTCTCACATGTCTGAATTTTCCTTTCAGTGAATCCAGCATATTCTTATATTCTGGGCCTTGAAATACTTTCATAACCAGATTACCTTTTTGTTCAAGGATATTTTCAGCTATTTCAATCACTACATTGACCAAATCGATGGATCTTAATTGGTCGATATTTTTAATTCCACAAAGTGAAGGTGATGCGTCAGACATTACGACTTTGGCTTTTCCTCCAATAAGTTCCATAATCTTTTGCTGAACTTCAGGTGTTGTAAAATCTCCTCTGATTCCATAATAATTCTCTTCATGGAATTTTTTAAATCTATTTAGGTCCACACCCACTACGATGCCTTCTTCTCCAACTTTTTCCAATGCAACCTGAGACCATCCTCCAGGCGCAGCCCCTAAATCGACGACAGTGTTTCCTTCTTTAATGATTTTATATTTTTTATCCAGTTGTTTTAATTTGTATGATGCTCGTGAGCGATAATCTTCCTGTTTTGCTCTTTTATAATATGGATCATTGTGTTTTTCCATTTGCCATTTGCTTCCCATTTTAATCCCTCTTGTATTGTTCAAAATCAAGTGCACTGCATACTGGTGCTCCAATTTTAATAATTTCCACATCAACTTCTTTATTATTGATTTCAAGTATCATTACTGTTCTGTCAGCAAGTCTTGGAACTATTGGACTTCCGGGATTCAATAACAATACTCCGTCAGTCTGTTCTATTTTTGGCTGGTGTGAATGTCCGCTGACTAATATGTCAACATCCAATTCCTTTGCAAGATAAACCAATTGTTGTGTATCGGCTCTCGGATAAACTTCCCCATGTACAATTCCAATTTTTAATCCTTCAGCTTCAATTACTTTTGCAGCGGGTAAATCAATTCCTCTTGCCCTGTCCATATTTCCTTGAATGGCCATTACGGGAGCTATTTGCTCCAAATCATCTATCACCTTTGGGGAGGTTAAATCGCCAGCGTGCATTATCAAATCAACTTCACTAAATGCCTCAAATACTTTTTCAGGTATTTCTTTAGCTCTATCCGGGATATGTGTGTCTGAAATTAAACCGATTAACATTTTATCTATTCCTTAAGAATTCGTAATTATATTTGTCTGTTATTGTTCTTAATGTTAATGTGGCCGTTGATAACTTGGACATTAATATTTTAGTTTAAACTTTTTGACAAGCAACAGATAGTTATGCATTCTATGTTTTTTTAATGAGTTCGTGAAATATTCTGTTGTGATAATTAAAATATTTGACATATTCCACGTTTTGAGAAATATTGTAATTCAGTCATCGTGAAATGGTGCAACTTTACCAGTTTAAATAAAAAATATTATAAATTCTTAAAAACATATAGTATAATATCATTCTTTGAGGAGAAGATAAAATGGGAGACGTAAAAAAGGAAGATATCTTAGATATTTTAGCTAAATATGACAAAAGTGAAATCACTATAGCTACCCTAGGAAGCCATACTTCTTTACACATATTGCAAGGTGCTAAAGAAGAAGGATTTAGAACAGCTATCGTATGTCAAAAAGGTCGTGAAGTTCCATATCAACGTTTTGATGTAGCTGATGAATACATTATCGTTGATGAATTTAAAGACATTGTAAATGAAGATGTTCAGCAAAAACTTAGGGATATGAATGCAATTGTTGTGCCTCATGGATCTTTTGTTGCATATGCAGGATTAGATAATGTTGAAGACAAATTCAATGTTCCAATGTTTGGAAATAGAGATGTACTTAGATGGGAAGCAGAAAGAGATAAGGAAAGGGCTTTGCTTGTTGAAGGTGATGTAAGAATACCTTTCAAATATAATGGACCTGATGAAATCGACAGGCCGGTTATGGTTAAATTCCCTGGTGCTAGAGGTGGTAGAGGTTACTTTGTAGCTTCATCTACAGAAGAGTTCAATTCAAAAATTGATGCTATGAAAGCACGTGGATGGTTAGAAGACAGTGATGTTGAAGCAGCTCACATTGAGGAATATGTTTCAGGATGTAATTACTGTATACACTATTTCTACTCTGCTCTTGATGATTCAGTTGAATTGATGGGTATGGATACAAGATATGAATCCAGTATTGACGGATTTGTAAGAATGCCAGCTAAAGATCAATTGGATATTGATTTAAGTCCATCTTATGTTGTAACAGGTAATCACCCTGCTGTAATTCGTGAATCTTTACTTCCACAAGTATTTGATATTGCCGATAAATTAACAGAAAGTGCTAAAAAATTAGTTGCTCCTGGATTAAACGGTCCTTTCTGTATGCAAACTTTAGTAAATGATAATTTAGAAGTAATCTGTTTCGAAATCAGTGCAAGAACTGATGGTGGAACAAATACATTTATGGATGGTTCTCCTTACTCCTACTTAACCTACGGCAAACCGATGAGTATGGGTAGAAGAATTGCTTTAGAAATTAAACGTGGTATAGAAAGAGATGAATTGGAAAAAATAATAACATAAATTTTGTTATTATTT
>ONUN01000002.1 GCA_900320955.1 uncultured Methanobrevibacter sp.
TTTTAGTGTTACAATGTGTTTTACTGTTATTGTTTTAGTTACTTTTTTACCCAATGCATTTATGGTTATTTTGTATTTTCCAGGCACCTGAGTTATTTTGAACTTGGCTATGCCTTTTGATGTTCTTAGTGTTTTTGAAATCTTGCCAGTGATTTTAACTGTAACGCGGTTTGCAAGTTTGCCGTCTTTTCCGTAAACTTTTATTGTGTAGTATGAACCTGCAGAATAGACAACATTGACATTTGATGCTACAATCTTAGGATCAACAACTACTGGAGGAGTAACATTGCCGGAACCGTTTCCGGAAGGAGTTTTATTTCCTGATTCATTGCCTGAAGGAACTACAGCCTCATTAACTTTAAATGAAGCAGACTTTTGAGAAGCGGTGAAATATTCACTTCCAGCATAATAAACAACAGCATCATATCTTCCAACAGCCAAACCAGGAACAACCTGACTTGCCACACCATTCCTGACAGAAACAGTATAATTGGAACCGCCAACACTCAACAAAACACTGCCAGAAATAGTCTCATTCAAAGAAATCTTAACAACGAGACGCAGTGAAATATTCACTTCCAGCATAATAAACAACAGCATCATATCTTCCAACAGCCAAACCGGAAACAGCCTGACTACCTACACCATTCCTGACAGAAACAGTATAATTGGAACCGCCAACACTCAACAAAACACTGCCGGATATTGTCTCATTCAAAGAAATCTTAACAACAGCACTTTGACCAGCATCAACATCATCCACACTCACAGACAACTTAGGGTCAATCTTGGTTGCATTTGAATTCATGACTTTAAAGTAATCATAAAATCCTTGTGCCCACCACCATGTTGTAAATGAGAATCTGAAAAAGCCGTACTTGTCACTTGTAACATTGAAATTATCCAGACTCCAATATCCTGCAGGAATGTCTGAGGCTTTGAAAATGGCTGTGCCGACATAAGGGAGGGTTATTTCCTTATATTCATGGTCACCACCCACCCTGTAAATCATTATGGTAACGTTACCTGAGGAATCTTCAGGCATTTGAACTGTAAATACTGCCTCATCTCCACTGGCGACACTTGCCAATGTAACATTATCCGGCCATATTATGAATCTTTCAGTATCTTCAAATTCATAGTCGCTTCCTACATATAGAATTTTAATACCCCATAATCCCATTTCATCATATTTAAGAGATATTGTAGCCATTCCATTTGAAATAGGTACCTTATTCATAATCAAATCTTTATAATCTATTCCGGCATAAACCTGAATGTATCCGTGTGCATTTTTAGGAACTCTAATTTTATATTCAATGTTTTGCCCAATTTGGAGGTGTTCCTCATCATCAGGTCCGATTACATCAAATACTTTCATCTCGACGTCCAAATCATAATCTTCAACCTCATAGTCATCGCCCTCATATTTTACGACAAACTGATCATAAGATTTTAATTCATTAGAAAATTGGCTGAGAGCGATTTGAGCTTTTCCACCTGTAAATTCAGAACTTGCAACCTTTTTACCTCCATCCCAATCCTGGAGATAAACAGTTAAATTACCTCTTGCATCTTCAGGCAGGTATAATGTAATCAGTGAATCTTTCAAATCATCAATGAATACACGATAGCTGTCGAAGTTTTGAGTAATTTGATAGTATACGGTTGTATTGAATCTTTCTGTTTCTGAAGGATATTTTTCATCACCGCTGTATATTACTGTTGTTTCATATTTACCTGCAGGAACGCCTGTAATGTGGAATGTGGCTTTGCCGTCTTTAACAGTTTCCTTGAATTCTTTTCCATTAATTATTACCTTTACATCACCTGTAGCATTGCTTGGTAAATATACTGTTGCCTCACCGTCGTCATAAACCAAATCGTCAATATATAGAGAATATCTGTATTTTGCATTGACACTGCCAGTTTTGCTTGAAGAGGCATAATTTCCATTTTGATAAGCGAGGGTTACTGTGTGATTTCCATAGCTCAATGAACCCAAATCGAAATAAACATTTGAACCGAGGATTTTTTCGCTTCCAGTTTCCACGCCGTCCACTATCAATTTTGCTTCACCAGTTACATCTTTTGAAACCACTATAGAAGTTGTGGATGAACTGCCATAGCGTTCTTCAATAATAATATTCTCAGGGATGTGAAAGTTAATGTAAGTCACATTGAAAGAATCATAAGCTGTTGAAGGAACGAAATAGTCGTCGGAAACTTCAAATCTCACATCATGTTTTCCCAATGTCAAATTGTCTGTTCCAAAGTATACATAACCATCTTTAGTCACATCATATAAAACACCATCAACATAGACTTTTACATTACAATCATTAATATTTAACCCTACAAAATAGCTTTCCTTGCCCTTTACAGGAACCTGATAGTCATGTTCATCAAGTTTCAATTTAGTTTCAGGACTTTGATCCATTATTGTAGGATGGAAATAACCACTATAACGATAACTGTCTTCATCGTCATAATATAAATTTAACCCCCCAGCATAATCAAATTTTGAAGCGTTTACGACAAATTTTCCTTTTCCATTAACGACATTGTATGTTTTTTCTTCATCACCCACATTCACAGTCAAAACACCATTGTAATTGTCAGGCAATATAAATTCACAGTCATATACTCCATTTTTCCACATTTTTGCAGGGAAAACAACTTTTGGATTGAATGAAACACCTATATTATACATTTCATCATATACGTTACTGTCCCCACCTGCCATGCCAACTTCATAATCGCTTCCTGTATAATTTGCATAAATTTTGTGATATCCCGGACCTAAACCTGACAGGGATTCATTGACAATTCCATTTTCGACTTTTACATTTTTGATTAGGGTAAATACAGGATGATATTCATATTTATCATCCCAGGAAGATTCAACTTCATATATGTTCAAATCCCCTTTTGCATCACTCGGCAATTGCAATATAAGGTATGCCACACCATCATATGGGATTTCTTGTGGAATAATTTCAACCAGATACTTAACATCAATCAGACAGTAATCAGTTTTAACAGGACCCCTGTCAGGAATAAATGAAAAACTGATGTTGTTTCTTCCTATTTTTAAATCCTGCCCCTTGACAAATATTCTAGGCAAGTCTTCGTCTGAAACTGTATATTTTTTACCGTTAACTACATATTCTACACTGCCTGAAATGGAAGGAAGCACTACATAAAATTCAACATCCTCACCATACTGATAAGCATCCAGGGAATCTTCATATTCCGGACGTACATAAAATCCATATGTAAACTCAACATTGGCGGATTTTACAAATCCATCATTACTTTCATCACCGGAATAAATAAAGTCTACCTTATAAGTTCCATAATCGAGATTATGAATATTCAACTCGCTTAACTCAACATAACCATAATCTAAATCAGTAGTATTATAAACTTCACTTCCATTAACATGGATTGCAACAGAACCTCCTACCTCATCATAAAAATTATAAGAAAGAAATTCAGATTCTTCATCATCAATATTAACGCTTTTAGCAAAAGTTATCTCATAGTCCTCTTCATAATATTCGTATTCGTCCGTCAGATTTTCATCATCTTCAACGACAGCAAGCTTATCAACATCCAAGCTTGTCTGCTCGTTTGAAACTGTCAGGTTATCTGAATCATGACCATCAGATGCACTGACAGTACCTATTGCCAATATTGCCAGCAGCAATATGCTGACAAACATTATACTTTTAAATTTCATAATTTTTCTCCCATAATGCATGTAAAATATTGGATATTTTACATAAGTGACATTATATGATATAATTTTTGTAAAAAAATAAATATAAGTCAACTAAAGCAATTGCTTTAATTAAGAATTTTTTTTAAGATGCAATCTGCCCTTAAATTTGACTGTACCATGTCCTCTTTTTAACCATATGGCAACACATTTTTCATCCAAACAACCAAATCAGACATCCCAATCGAGAAAAACAAAAAAAAGTCTTAGATGAATTGAAAGACGAATACTGTAAGCTGGTTAATGAGAAAAACAGTTATGATGTCCTGGATGAAATAGATGTTATGAAAGATGATGAAAAAGACAACGATTAATAGTCACCAGTATTAAACACAAAAATAATTTTTGAATGGAAGTTGTCGATGTTGATGTCTTAGATAAGACAAGGATTGCACAACTATTAATCTTGCATTTCACTTTTTAATTTCTTAGAATAGGCGATATTCTTTTCCATTCTGGAGACCATATCATTTTTTTCAATCAGCAATGACCTCATATATGAATCTGAAGAATTGGTCCACCTATTTTCCCTGCGAAAATTCACCACCCATTCATAATGTTCATTAATAATGTCAATAGCTACAGAATATGCGTCAATGGCCTCATCAAATCTGTCCAACTGATTTAATGTATCCCCAATCCATTCCCATATGATATAATCATCAATCTCTCTATGAGAAGACAATGACTGTTTAAAAAGAGGCAATGCTTCTTCATACATTCCCGCATAGTAATATGCCTTTGCCTTATCCTTAATAATCAAACGGGAATATGATATTTCAAGCAGCCCATCATACCATTCAATGGCTTCAAGATACTTTCCCTCATCCATCAGCTTCTTTATTTTTTGGCTAAAATAGCTTCGAACATTTCTTTTTCTCTCTTCTTGTATTTCAAACTCTTTTGATTTACTTCCAGCTTTTTCATCATCAGAACTTCCGGAAAATGTTGTTCCACAGCTGCAGATGTTTGATCCTGGAGAAACGTAACTTCCGCAATTCGGACAATATGGCATTTTATACCTCATTAAAATATTCGCTAACCTTCTCGCCCTTATCGGTCAGCCTGTAGAGTCTGCCTTTTCTGACTTCAGGATTGATGCATTCGATAAGCTCATGTTCATTTAACTGTTTTAGGACATTTGAAATGTGGTTTTGATATATCTCAGTATCCCTTGCAATCTCTGATGGAATCTTTGCCTCGCCATCCAGAGACTTCATTACCTTTAATCTGTATTGAGACCGCTTAACATAATTGATTTCATCAGCCATAAGACTTATCCTCCCAATAGTTGTTTAAAAAAAGCCAAAAATTGCAAATGCTATAAATATGATTACAACAAATATGCAGCATGCCACCCATGTTGATGACCTGTCATCATTTACGGAATTTGTTGTAGTCTGGCGATAATCCCCATCCTCTTCTATTGTAGGAACATGGACTATTTCCTCTTCGGGAATGTCATTTTTCTGCAGGCCCATTCCGCAGTTTCTGCAAAATTTGGCATTGTCTGGATTTGTTGTATCGCAATTCGGACATTTCATATAATAAACCCCATATTAATTTAAATTAAAAATATTGCACCGCCGGTGTAAAATCCCCCGATTCATTGCAAAGGAGAAATCAGCGGTTTTAAAAGATAAACATGAATACATGATTGTTTAAAGGTTTGTCAAATAAAATATATAAAAGTTATTGGTTTTCCAATTCAAAAACCTGAACTGCCTCAACAGTTCATTTTCTCACTCCAACATTACACTTTCAGCCACAATGCACCAGATACTTTGATATCCCTTTTGAAAGACATATTAAATCAGCCTTCCAATGGCAAACTGTATATCGGCATATCTTTCCAAATACAGCACGTATTCTGCCTGAGCTACCCCATGAATCCTGTCCTTGATTTCGGATGCTGCAGATGTCAAAGCGCTTTTCGTATAGTCGTTGTTTGCAACATAACCTATCTTTTCGCTTCCGACAAATACTGCAACGGCATCAGGGTCAAATTTATTGTAGGGTTCCCTTACAAGCTTCAATTCCATGCCCTGTGAAAGGCTTATGTCGTTTTTGTAAAACTGCATTCCTGTAATCGTGAAGAGATCCGATTTGACATATCCTTTAACGGTTTCGACGTTATTGTGATATTTATTTTCATAGTTGATGTAGAAATCAATCGTATCCCTTTGACTGAAATAATCTTCAATGTTTTCTTCGCTTTTGTCTCCCGGAAGTGCATCAATTGCCCTTCTGTTTATTTCCCATGCTTCATTTAATGTTGGAATCCCGTCAGGCTTTTTCTTTGCTTCTTCGATAAGATTTCCTGCCCAATAGCGAAGCATCCTTGCCTTGTTGTCAAAAACTAAATTCTGGGGTGACAGTCGAAGGGATTGGTCATAGCATTTTTCCGCCTCGCCGTATCTTCCCATGAAATCCAGGATAATCGCCTTTATGTTCCAATTTCCGGCATTCAGGCCATCCATACCCAGTGCCAGATTGATATTTTGAAGTGCTGCTTCATATTTGCATTGGTTGCAAAGGTTCCATGCCTTTCTTGAATATTTATCCGCTTCGAGTTTATTGGGGAGAAAGTCATCTTCATTGTCATCGTTTCCATAGCTCTGGTTCTGGGCGTCCATAAATCCGTCGCCCCAGTCCACAGGATCTCCTATGTGCCATTCATACATTCCATCACCTTTTCAATCATAACGGCTGCAGTCTCATTTCATCCAATCTTTTGCGCAAATTGGCGAAGGTGCCATTTTGACCACATTCCTCGAAAAGTGATTCGTCACCGAAATGATGCTCTGCCCTTTCGATGAAGGTGTAAATTGTAACAATCTCATCAAATGTCAACTTTTCCTCGGACAGTTCCAAAAGGCCGGTTTTAGAATACTTCTTTTCCATCTTATCCATATTTTCAAGATAGTCTATATCAAAAGCAGGGTGTCTGCAACCCGGACAATTCAGATGCCCTTCAATGAGTTTTTCGCCGCAAAAATGACAATCCATATTTATTACACCTCACAAAAATCTGTATTTAATTATGTGTGTTAGTTGTTAATAACTTTTTTCAATAGCAAAAATTCTTCCATGAGTTTTCAACAAATACTTTCCATCCCCAAGCCTATCTGAATTTAAGATTTTGCCATCACTAATCATCATTGTGTAAACTTCAACATCATTTTCCTCACACCAACAACATATTATATTTAACATGTGCAAAATCTCATGAAAGTTTCCAGTACCATAGCACATATTTTCCATGCATTTACCCAAACTGCAAGTAAAATTATGTCCATCCAAAGTAACTTTCCTGTCTGCATCTTCAACCCCGTCATTTTCAAGCATTTTATCTATGCGCAAATAGTCATTAGTTCTTTTTTGAGTTAAATTCATCATGTTTAACATATTATCTTTTTCAATGGTTGAATTAATGTTCAAATCGTTTAAGCATTGCCCAATATAATATTTCATGGCATTATAGAAATATAAGATTCCAAACCCCATTAGCAGGTTTATTTAAAAAAAAAGTGAATTGAAACCTAATGAATACTGACTCCGTTAAATTGACAGTTATTGCAGAATCAATTGAAAATGAAGGAATATCTAAACTGGTGAAAAATTAGGCTTATATTGGCAATTTGAATAGCATTTGGGAAACTTTGAAAAATAGTTTTTTGTGATAATGTCTATATTGCAGGAAATTAACCTGCAATACTACCCTTAGACATTATCTTTTAAATACCCATAAGGGAGGTTAACTTTTATGTTAACTCTCTTGTGTATTATCTATTATGGAATGTCATATATAAATATAATTATTATTTGTGAAAGCAATTAGCTAGTGTTCTTCTCAGGCGAAAAAGCCTCACGAAAACTCAGAGTAGTGTTTTCAACATTCCTTCACAGAAATTGAGTTTAACTAATTACTTCTAATGTGAGGTGAAGTGAGACATTATCTGCCTATCACGGTGTGCATTAATATCTTTAATATCAATATATTGACAATAATCTCGATATTAAAGAAATATGCAATTATTAGGAACATAATTGTCTCCAAGACCTTCACATCCATATTATGGGTATTTACGGATGCATCAACACATTTCTTTTGGAAAATGGTAATGATTAGCGATGAAATATCACTTGATTTTAAGTTCATATTTATCACCTCCGCTGAGGCCTTTTAACAACTTTATTTTTGGTTTAAAAGATATAAATAGCTTGTTGAAGCCATTTTAAAAAATTGCAGTCGTTAAAACATAATATATAAAGTTTTTAATTATAATTTTTAAAAAAATAGAATTTAACGTATGATTTATATCCAAGTGAACTAAATCAGAAGATTCTTTTCGAAGCAAGTTCCAAAAGGGATTACTATTTCTTGACATAATTCAAAAACAGCAAAAAAAAATCATAGCTTCCAGATATCCATCTTGCTTTTCTTATCGAAATATTGATTAGGATTCTGCACGCTGTCAAGGGAGGGATTTGGCGAAAACATGGGGCATGTGTCGGTCGGATTTGTGTGACCATGACCCCTTGTGCAGACTACATTCTTTGAAGCACCCCTCAACTGCAATTCAACTCTCCAATGCCTGCAGTTCAAGCATACTTTATCATAATTCACATCACCTATTGGGATTCCATCAATTTCATGCAATTTAATCACCGTTGATTTCAACACCAAATCTACTTTTTTAAACAATTGCAATCCAATCCTAATTTTAAACATTGAATCGCAGAATTAATCATCACCAGTCACTTGCCTGAATTTTTCCCAAATCTTTACCATGGCCAAAGTGTCAAGCCTGCAGTAGTCAAGCAGGGCTTTTCTTATTGGCTTTTGCTCTTCAGCTGATTTATTCTTCAAGCTTAAAAATGCATTTGATGCCTCATCTCCCTTGTGCACCAATGACAGTTCATTGTAATCAAGTTCAGGATCATCAGGAAAGAGTGCAGGCAAAACCTTTTTGATTGAATAGGAGCCTTCCATCTCCCTTGTGTAATAGTTCCTTTCACGAAACGGCACCATCAAATCAACCATGTTTGCGTTGAATCTCCCCATATCCTCCTTAAATTCAGGATACATTTCACCGATTTCCTTGTTTCGTGTAGCTTCAAATGCCTTGTTGTAGACGATTACGCTGCCGTTTTCAGGCATGTCCCGAATCATGCTCAAAGCAAAGTTTCTAATCAGATTATCATTATCTGCATCTGCCAGAAATTCCTTATGCTTTAATGCAGCACCTTCCTTTTCGATGATATGTAGCGAGTACTGGAATGGAATCTGCTGATATGGTTTTGTGCCTTCGATTTCGGGAATTGCATGCTGGCATGTTTCATAGTCTATGAAATATAAAGGATAGTTTAGACAGTTCAATACGTCATCTATTGCGGATTTGATTATTTTCGGTTCCCTGTCATGAAGCTCGAAGTCAATCTGTTCGAGGTATTTGGGGTTGAGGTCTTCATTTTCAAGGTCTTCGAATGAAATCTTTCCGTCATAGTATTTCTTGAATTTGGAGCGCCTCTGCATCACTGCAATGTCAAAGACATTGGGAGTCGGCAGGTTTTGTGTGCAGTATTTCCAGTAAGGGCACGGATATGGATTAAAGCACTGCGGCCCGATATCGATATCAGGTTCATTCTGCCCCAAATCATTGAAAACATCAATGTTAGTTTTGATTTCGTCCTGCTTTTCAAGGACAATATCGGTTACGTTCTCGATATTGAACAGCTGAGCCATATCCAGCTCGCTTCCCCTAATGTATTCGTTGTTTATGTATACAATAGCTGCCTTTTTGACTTTTAGGCCGGCATTTGTTAAAACAAAGTACTGGTATGCAACGTCATCCAGGTAGATGTCCTTGATTTCAGTTGAGCTTTTCACTTCATAGATTTCAATGCCGTCGGCATTATTTTTAAGGATATCGACGCTGCAGAAATTGTTGTCATAAGAAAATGAGGCTTCGGTAATGACATTCGGACAGTCATTCAAAAGATTTTGGGTTTTTTCTATCCTCACGCTGATGTTACTGTCATAAGCAACATCCTCATAATCGCCGAAAAGTCCCTTTGCAAGCTCTCCAACTTTTCTTCCGGTTTCAAGAATTGCTTCACTGCCTTTATCCACCATATTATCCGGCTTGTGTTCATTAAGCCAGAGAATCTTTTCGCACTGAACGCCTTCACAGTACTTTGACTTTGACAAGTGCACACTATCACTGCCTCTTAAATGTTTCCGGATTCAAAACAAGTGATTCGGATGCCGGATTTATCACAAGATCATCTTTTGCAACATTCACCAAATCAGAGAAATTATATGCCTGAGGATAAACCTCTTCAGAGTATTTTTCAAAAATCTTTTTGAACTCATCAATGTCTGTAAACAATGGAATGTGCGGTTTCTTGTCATTGTCCCATATTATGGCAAAGCTTGTGCCATTCGGCAAGTCAACACAGCCTACAATCATCTGGGATGACATGAGCGCTTCTCTTAATTCATCATCGCTCAGGTCATTTTTGCCCAGAAGTTCTCTCAGTGCGTCAGGTCTAAAATCAAACTGGGCCAAAAACGCTTCAATGGGCATGTTCAAGTCAAATTCAGTGAATGGGTTGATTGAGATTATGGAATACCTGTCGCTTTGGGCAAGCATTCCTGCCAGGTCACTCATATACATCACCATTACTGATGTGTGGACGCCTGCCTTCTGCATCATCTCTTCACTTGTAAATAACGGAACTGCCTTGTTTCCCTTATCGTCGGTTAGAAATTGGATGCTGAAACCCTTTGGGCCTTCAATTACATCTCCAGGTTTAGAGTTTTCGATACCCTCGAATATATCCTCTCCAAAATCAACAGGCAGGAAGAGTCTGGATTCCTTCAACACTTCAAAAAACTCCCTTTGCATTTGGGGAGTTATGTCCTGTTGAATCAGTTCCTCCAAACGGGAATTGTCAATTTCTGTGTCATTCTTTAAGTTTTCCTCATCCATCATATCACCGCATTTAGTTTCAGTTCAAATACCACTGAATCCGACAGATATAATCCTGATTTTTATTTGAAAATCCCATTAGGGCCTTTGATTTTAAAGCTTTCCCTGCAATGCTTCCTGGACTTTTTCATATTCTTCCAATTCGCAATATAGCAATGCAAGATTATTCCTTAAAGGACAATCGTCAGGATTTGTTTCAACTCCTTTTTTAAGTATTTTCAATGCTTCATCATTTTCACCCAGTTTATGAAGTGAAAATCCTTTATAGCATATTGCTTTTGGATTGTATGGGAATTGACCAAGTATTTCATCACATTTTTCTATTAAAGCTTCATAATCTTGTTTTTCGTATAGTTCATCACATTCTTTTATTTGATTTTCAAAATTCATATTTATCACCTATTTATTACATATCTTTTTATTATTACCAATATAATTAACTATATGGCTTAATCATATAATGCGGCTAAAAAACCAAAAAGCATGCCTCCGCACTTGGGACATTTATTGCTGTCGCCTGTTATCAGTTCCAGTTTCCTTCCGCATTTTGGACATTCACCATATTCGTCTTCTGGGCCAACGGCACCTTTTAGCATTGGATTCTTTTTTCGAAGGACATATTTTTCATCCAAATAGTCCTTAAATTCATTTTCATCTGTTTCAAGTGAACTTATTATCTTTTCAACGTTTTCTCCATCATCATTATGGCAGAAATTCACATCTTCAAGGCAGTGGGGACAGAATGATGGAATTATCCTTCCATTAATTTTGCTGTCACGCCCCATGTCAAATGTAAGCATTCCTGTTGAATGTATGACAATGCAGTTTGTTTTTTCATCGATAAAATACCTTAAATCATGGTCTTCGATTGTAAAATCGCATTTTTGACACATATAGTGTATCAGCTCTCCCATATTATTGATCACTCCTTTTTTGCTGGCAGAATTTTTCAAAGTCATTGCATATTTCAAAGATACAATCCATTTGCGGAATGTCGCCAATCCACTCTTCTGGAATATCTTCATATCCATAATATATTCCGGCAAGCCCTCCAGTAATGGCTGCAACCGTATCTGTGTCACGGCCGAGATTTACCGCTTTAAGGACAGCGCTCTTATAGTTTTCAGTTTCCAAAAGGCAGTAGAGAACAGCTTCAAGGGTTTTTATGACATAGCTTCTTCCTTCAGTGACATGAAAATCCATATCAAATATATCCTGAAACTCATCCAAATCCTGTGAGCCTTCATAATATTTCCTGATTTTTTCACAGGCCATTCGTATATGCTCTTCGATTTTTAAGTCGTTTTCAAGCATTGACTTTGCTATTTCTATATAAAGCACACAGGAGATTTTGGATTTCGGATGGGCATGTGTAATGCCGGAGACGCTTTCGATTTCATCATATGTAATTCCCGGAATATATGCCAAAGGCAGTATTCTCATCAGAGATCCGTTTCCGTTGTCGTATTCGTCACTTCCTCCGCATTCGCTAATTGGATATCCTCTCTCGAACCTGTCAATAGATTCGATTGTGGTGTTTCCGTAGTCGAACACTTCGTATTGGCAGTATTTTGATTGTCTGGCATATGCAACAAACTCTTTCATTATGTCTTCAGGGTCTATTGCATTTTTTGCTGCAATGCTGTGCATGGTTGCAAGTGTCAGTGAGGTATCGTCTGACCATGTTCCCTTTGGCTGGTCATATGTTCCATGACCCATCATTCCGGTTACCGGATTTTCAATCAGCTGTTGCCTTGATGTGAACTCCACCGGCACTCCTAGTGCGTCTCCTACTGTCAAACCTACTATTCCATCTCTTATTTTCATTGTATCACTCCATTAAAACATTTGATTTTTGGTTTATTCTCCTGTTCAAGGGGAAATCCTTTTGGTTTTTGAATCATCGGCCAGCCGACGCCACCCCTTTTGATTTCAAACTGTCCTGAATATATCAGATTGCCATCTTCATCATAGGCATTGCCTTTGAAGGGTGCGTTTGGACCATAGCCTCTGGTGAGACTCCACTCGCCTTCGAATCGAAGTTGTCCGGAAGGATAATATTCCTTTCCCTGAGCTATTCCCTTAATGTCAAATATGCCTTCACGGTATAGGGTTCCGTCTTCAAAATATGCCTTTCCGAAACCGTATGGGTCACCGTATAGTGCATATCCTTCATATGCCAGCTTTCCGCTTTCATAAAATATCTTTTTGGGCTCAATTTTATCACGGGGATAATAGTTGACCTTGTCATAGAATTTAGATTCTGAAATTATGATTTCACCTCCTTCATCCGGCCTGCAGGTTTTGCCGATTACATCAATCAGATACTGCAGACCTTCGCCGGCGCTGATTTCAAATCCGTTTTCAGCAAGAAATTCAAACAGATTCACTTTTGCATCGCTAGACGATATCCTTACATGGTAATGTCTGCTTTTTAGCCTTGAAGAATACTGTCTCACATGCCTTGTGAATTCTTCGATTGAAAGTGGTGATTGTGATTTGAGATTCACCTTCCACGCTTCAGCGTACTTTTCCCTTTCAATCAGTTCATCTTGCCTTAAGCTGAGGCATGTATCATAGTTCATTTTCATGAATGCTAGGGATGTTTCGTCGCTTACTTCAATCTTGAAAATCTTTTCAAAGCCTTCGATGGCCTTGTCGTATTGCTCCATATCCATCAGCGCCTCTGCCCTGATGTAGTGATGATATGGATTATCAAGGCAATTTGACTTGTCAAGAACATCCAGTGCCTCCTGAGGTCTATCGAGAAAGCGCAGGCTTGTTGCCTTATAGCTTATTGCCTTTTGGTTTTCTGGAATTTCATCGCAAAGTAAAATAACCCGTTCAAAATCTTTTTTTGAAAATGCGTTTTCAATTAAATCCATTATAGCCATGTTATCACCGAAAAAATACTTTCGACAATTCATCCAAAACGCCTGTAGTGGTGGTGGTAAGAATTGGTATATATATTTTGTTAATATAATGTTAGTAACAAGGGCCTTATAAATGTTTGCAATTTCATCAGGAAAAACAACGACAGACTTCAATAAGCCTGTGCAGTTCAGAGAAAAAGTCATTTGTTTCATGTTCTTATGTCTTATTGCTGATTTCACCAATTTAGACCGTTTAAACATTTTTTTCACCTTTTCCAGATATAATTTTTAGCATTTGATTGTAATTTAAAAATCGTGTGTCAAATATTAATTCCATATTTATATATTCCAATTTAAATTATAAAAAGATTATAGTTCTATTCAACAATTTCAGCGATTTTCACTTATCAAATGCAGTTGTTTATCCCAATTATGAATTGGATATTCAACCGTGACCCATATCATTGAACATACATCAAATCATGGCAAATACCTTATATTAATACACCATTCATGCATGCAAACATTGGAAAGAATGAAAAAAATATATTGAAAGACCAAGAAAAAAACATAATCGTTTTTTAATCCAAATCATCTAATCTTTTTGAAAAAACAAGTTTATATGCATTTTTTTCTACAAAATATTTATATAATATCTTCTATTAAAATAAGAATAGGATGTTTTTGGAGAGTATTAGTGGGGTTTTTTTAAAATCCAAAAAATATTGGTTAATCTATTTAATATTCATTGCTATCACATGCATGTCTACACTATCGGCGAAGAACTTCGAGAAGCCAGAGTTTGTAGTGGCAACGTTTGTAATTGTTGCAGTGCTTGGTATAGCCTGTATTGTCTATTATTTCATGCATGACTCTGAAAATGAGCTGTATAAGGTTGCATTCGTTATTATTCTATGTTTTGGAATTATGTCTTCATTGATTGTGCCTATTGTAGACGTCAGCGATGAATTGGAACATCTTACACGGGCGGAAATCACGTCCCAAGGAGTTATTTTCCCCCATTGGGAGGGGGGAGAAAAGAATCTTACCCAACTGTACAATCACACCAATGAAGGAAAGTACAGTACAGCCTTAAATACTGATGTTGGTTTCTGGACATCTGAAAGCCATATGTTTTTCCTGCAAAACCGGGAAAAAACGGTTTTTGACACGCCCGGAGATACTGATAAGATTTCCAAAACCCAAATACTTGACGGATCTGCCTTCGAGCAAAATCCGTTTTATGGATACCTGCCACAGGCAATTGGTGTTTTTATAGCCAAGCTATTTGACATGAATGTTATTTGGATGCTGTGGCTCGGCAGGATATTCAATTTAATTTCCTATGCATTCATAATCTCTTTTGCCATCAAAAAGACACCGGTGCTGAAGATTCCGCTTTTGGCCGTTGCATGTATACCCCTTTCGATTTATCAGGCTGCATCAGTAAGTATTGATTCGATGATAATCGGTTTGGGAATACTTACAATAGCTTATTTCCTATACATGTACAAGGCAGAAGCCAAATCCCTTGATACGAAGCACGTCGCAATATTCTGTGGACTTGCATTGCTTTTGGGTCTTTGCAAACTGCCTTATCTGGCATTCGTGTTTTTGATATTGCTGGTTCCTAGAGGCAACTTTAAGGATGAAAAAATCCTATGGTACATGCTTTTAGGCATTCTGATTGTCTCCATTGCAGGCATACTGTGGAGCAGCTATTCAGAACCGGCTTTGATGCATTCATGGAGATCAAAACTTAATTATATGGATCCTGCATTGCAGGCCAAATATCTTATTAACAATCCGTTTGAAATTTTGAGATTTTTAAGGCTCATTTTCACATATACATTGGGCATTACAGTAAACGGTCTTTTCAATTTCTTTTCAGCAGGCAGCGCAAACCATTACTCTGACCAATATACACTCATTACAATACTCCTATGGATATTCCTGTCTGTCACATTACTGTTTTATCCAAACAAAGGCAAGTTCACTAACAAAGCAAGACTGGGTTCACTTATCATATTGCTGATGATATATGTGGGAACATGCTTCATTCAACTTTTGACATGGGCAGACGTTGGAAGTACAAATATAGGAGTCAGTGCAAGATACTTTTTACCTTTGTTTGCATTGCTTCCAATCATAGTGCCGTTCAGCATAAAAATGGATAAATTCAATAGGAGCTACGACAAATATGCAATGATTTTTATCATTGGTTTTATGGCCACTTTAATATTGGCTTTTGCAACGAAATATTATTGATTTGAGGGGAAAAATGAGTTTAAATGAATTTAAGGACGTGTTAATATCATCAAAAAAGTATTGGCTGATATATTTGGTCCTGATAATTGTTTTGGGTCTTTCAACCGTCAGTTATAGATGTTTGTTGGATCCCACTTATGAGATTTACACATTGCTTTTAGTTGCGGTTCTGGGCATTCTTTGCATAGTGTATTATTTTATGCACGATTCGGATCAGGAATTGTACAAGGTTGCCTTTGTAATTATACTGTGCTTTGGGATTTTTACATCATTCATAGTGCCTATCTGCGATGTAAGTGACGAAACAGAACATCTCGCAAGAGCCGAGATAACTTCAAGAGGAGTACTGATTCCTCATTGGACAGGAGAAGATTTAGGATATGAAAGGGCTTACAACGTATCTGTAGGTCATAGACCAGTAGTATATAATAAAGGTTCGGGATTCGCATCTATTGAAGCTATGAACGATATAACGGCCAGTTTAGGTAAAACGGTATTCACTACGCCTTATGATAAGATAAAAATAGATTATACGCCAACAATACTAATTTCAGCATTTGAACAAAATCCATTTTATGGATATCTGCCTCAGGCTGCAGGTATGGACGTTGCCAAGCTGCTGGACTTGAATGTAATTTGGATGCTGTGGCTCGGACGGATTTTTAATCTAATCTTTTATGCAGGAGTAATAGCCCTGGCAATTAAAAAGACGCCCGTATTGAAAATGCCGTTGCTTGCCGTTGCATGTATACCCATTTCGATTTACCAGGCGTCTTCGCTAAGTATAGACTCGATGATAATCGGTCTTGCAATACTTGCCATTGCACTTTTCCTAAGGATGTATAAGGCGGACCGGAACTCGCTTGGCGTCAAGCATGTCGTATTGTTTTCTTTATTATGCCTGATTCTGGGTCTGTGTAAGCTGCCGTATCTGGCATTCATATTCTTCCTGCTACTGATTCCATTCGAAAACTTTGAAAAGGGTAAAAAAATCATTCCTTATATGCTTGTGTGCATAGCGATTGTTGGAATAATTGGAGTTATGTGGAGCAGATATTCAGAACCGACACTGATGCATTCATGGAGAGCCAGGCTACGTTACCTAGACCCTGCAGGACAGAGAAAATATATCATGTCAAATCCAGGTTTCCTTGGAAATTTCTTCGGTCAGATTTTCACATATAACATAGCCAAGATCCTATACGGTACATTCAATTTCTTCGGAGGGGCTCAAAGGACACATTACGCAGACAGCTACCACCTCATAGTGGCTACATTACTGCTGTTTTTAGCGGTTATGTTGCTTGCCTATCCGAAAAGAGTGAAATTCAATAAAAGAACAAGGATTGGAACACTGTTCATTGTACTGGTAATATATGTTGGAACATGCTTAATCCAGCTTTTGACATGGGCAAGTGTCGGAAATTTAAATCTGGGTCTTTCAGCCCGGTACTTCGTGCCGTTATTTGCACTGTTCCCAATTATAGGAACATTTAAGATAGGCCGGCTGGAACGCTTTAAGGACAATATCGACAAGTACGCCATGATTTTCATTATATCATTCATGGCAGTCATGATTCTGTCGTTTGCCACAAAGTATTATTAGTTAAAAAAAAGGAATTGGGGATTGGACACAATCTCTAATTTCAACCCCTCAAAGAACACCATTCATTATTTTTTTTATCCTCGACTTAAAAAGAAGTCAGGGCACACATTACAAACCCATCATAATAATAATAAACGAAAATGCATCCGTAAAGAGATGGGACATATATGGAACTAACAGATTCTTGGTTTTTGCATATCCATACATTTCAACAAGTGATCCTAAACCCTGCAAAAGCAATACTGATGCTATTGATGTTGATGAAGGATCATAATGCAGAAAAGCAAAGAAAACCAATACGATAATCATTGATGATACAAATGAAAGGTTTCTTTTATTTGTATATTTGAAAAAAACCCTCATGAAAAACATAAGCGGAATGAACTTCAGCAATTCCTCAGCCATCATTGAAAAGAGAAGTGAAACCAGACTTACAAAGGTGATATCTGAAGACACAGGAGGGCTGGTGGGCATTAGCTGGAACATTTCCAGAACTGAAGCCATCAATAATGAATAGGCCAGATATATGACAAACATCAAAAATGCAAGGATTATCTCATTTTTAGTTGGCCTTTGAAATATCAGTTTATAATCCCAGTTTGAAAAATACAGCAAAGGAACCAGAAGAACCATACAGAATATTATGCTTGACAAAAGTTCATCAAATGAAAAAAGAATATAGCAGATATATGATACCGGTATCAAAAGCAGCAATATAAGCCATACCCCTTTAGACAACCGTGGATTATGCCTATAATACGGAAAATCCCTTTCTTCATCAAAGGTCAATAATTTCAAAATAATCACCTACATGAATTTTCGCCCAGGCTCGAATGCATCCGAAATTTTATCGCCCATCCTGAAATATGAATGGGTGACATCATCATATGCCAAAGGATTAAGATTTTCAAAAATAATTTTGCCTTTATCGTCCACTACACTTTCATCCGCCTGAACGTTGACAATTTCACCTGTGACTTGAGTGTGTGAGCCGACTTCAACAATATGCATCACCCTGCATTCAACAGAAACCTTAAACTCTTCAATTATAGGTGCATTGACAATTTCAGCATCCCTATATGAAAAGTTAACCTTTTCCAGCTTGTTTTGTCTGTATCCTGATTCGATTCCGAAGTAATCCGTTTCATCCATATGCTCACAGCTTGGAAAGCCAATGCAGAATTCGTTGGTTTTTAAAATGTCTGCAAGTGTTTTTCTTTTGAGTGTTGAATTGATTGCAATCATAACCGCAGGAGGGTGATGAGAGCACATTGCTGCAAAAGCAAGGGTGCAACAGTCAGGATTTCCATCCTCATCATATGCGCTTGCAACAACTGCAGGTGCAGGATACATAATGGTACGAGGCTTTAAACTAATCTTCATGATAATTTATTTATTTGATTATAATATAAATAACTATATGAACAGGTTAAAAACAGCTAGAATAATTTCAGATACAACAAATCCCCCAATACTCTGCATCCCATTATTTTTGATAATGTGTGTTGTACTGTCATTTGAAAATGGGGAGTTCAACATGTCCAAATTCATTGTTTTGGAATTGATTTCACTTGTTTTTTCATCAATTTTACCTATGATAATTATATTAACCTGGGCAAAAAAGCTTGGAACCGACAAGGACATATCCAACAGAACAGACAGGTTTGTCCCATTGATTGTGGGCATAACTTCCTATTTCATTGGATTTTTGGTATCCTATTTCATAGGATTAAGCAATTTTTTGACAATCCTTCTTCTATGCTATGCAGTGAATACATTCATTGTAATGATAATAACATTCAAATGGAAAATCAGCGTTCACACCACCGGTTTAAGCGGACCTGTCGGTGCTCTGATATTGCTTTTAGGACCATTCGGTGCAATATTTGGAATATTATATCCAATACTTATCTGGTCAAGGGTTCTTTTAAAAAAGCATACTCTGGCTCAGGCAATCTGCGGTGCGGCTCAGGGCTTTTTCCTGACAATATTTGAAATGTATCTTTTTGTTGATGTGCTGAAACTGCCGTTAGGTGAAATAATAAGCCTGGAACTTGCAACACTATTCATATTGGCAATCATAGTCACTCCAATAATACTTGGATTTTTAAGCTATCTGAATGTAAAAAAAGCAAAAATGGTATTTTATTTACTTGAAACTATTTTATTTGTGATGTTTCTTGTATTTACGCCGATTGACGTGTTTATAATATTTGTTTTAGTCAGCCTAACTTCAATACTGATAAGCTACTATGCAGGCGAGGATTTTATCTGGTATAAAAAAATAATAAAATAAGATGTTGAAACATCTTATCCTTTATAGGTTAATTTATAGAATTTACAGTTTTCAATTTGTCCTACTTTGGTCATTGTAACATATGACGGCATTTTCCAAGTAGAACCTGGACGTTTAGCTATATAAACTGTTTTATTCTTATACTTTTTAAAGTCATCAGGTATCATGAACTTGTATTTCTCATCATCATAAAACTTAGTGAATCCTTTGGCTTCTTTTCGCTCATCAACCGAGAAGTCATTATAGACCTTTGATTTATTCAGCTGATCGTGGAAATGAATATACTTGACCATTCCATCAATAATGACAACAGAATCATTGTTATTGATGCTATCTAAAAACTGTTGGCTTTTCACCAACTCATCATGATTTTTTGAAATCTGGTCCACCTGACCATATAAATTAACAGCACTGAAGAGCAATATAAGTACCACAACCGGAATTACAACCTTTTTAAGGTCAAATTTGGAAATGAATACTGATATGCATAACCATAAAAGCCCTGTTGCAGGAGCCAAATATCTTACAACAAGTATAGGTTTGTATGCTGCGGATACGATAACTCCAAAAAGAATTGTCGCAATAAATACTAAGAATCCAAATAAGACAAAATTGCTGTCTTTTTCTGACTTTTTATAACTGAGAACAACAAAGACGAATATCACCAAAAATACGATAGCGAAAATTACGTTAATTATCAAATCCTGATTTTCGGTAACGAATGTTGTAGCGAAAAACTCCAGGAATTTTTCAATTGTAATTCCTTCAATCCAATAGCTGCCTTTAACTGTTTTCATTTGCCTATATAGTACAACAAGCCAAGGAGCATAACATATTATTCCCACTACAGTGGATATAAGCCAATTTTTGATTTGTGTTCTATCCTTTTGAATATAATATATGAGCAGCAGCACATAGATTATTATCAATGAAACGGCTACAAAGTAATGAGTATAAGCTCCACAAACTGAGAAAAATGCCAATAAAATCCAGTTTTTAAGTTTCGGGTTCTTTAGAGTTTCGTTTGCAAATATGAATGCCATCACTAAAAAGAACATTCCCCATGGATACATACGGGCAATGGAAAACATTGTGAAAAAATTACTCATAGTCAAAAGTGTTAATGCAAAAAGCCCTCCGGCAAGCCATCCGTAATCCTCTCTGATTTTAGTTATAGACACTGCAAACAGAAGGACATATGCGGCTACAGACACCATTTTCATTACGAAAATCATGTCATATGGAATATGAAGCCATTCCAACAAGTATACTGGAACCAAAGCTATGGCATAGTATAATGGAGGATGCACATCACCAGCTGTTACGCTAACCATTTCCTTAAATGAAACGTTCAACAGACCTCTGGTGAACCACTCGTCAATGTGTAAAAAAGGCTTTTGAATAATCAGAAATATCATCAAGGCCAAGACAAATAAGCTTAAAACAAACAACGATTTTCCAATATAATCCTTGTATTTATCATATTGATTATTATTCAACTCTCTCACCAAAATAATTATTTTTTATAACTTCCCTCATTATTATTTATCCAAACAACAAATCTGGAAATACTAGTCAAAAACAATAAATATTTATTAAAAACTACAAACAATAGGTAAAATAATTATTACTCTGATTGATATTTTCCATAAACTTATTGAAAAAACATATAAGTATTTATAAAGCATATTATTTATAGTTATTAATTTTCAGATTACCTCAGCGAAAGGTATTCATCATAGTTTTTAGAACTTAAAATATCCAGAAAGAATTTCTTTTTTACAGGACCCAAATTCTCCAGATAATCCTCATAATATTTACTGGATTTGATTGATTCATAATCATTTTTAATCAACAAGTATAGGTCTTTTTTGTATTTCTCTTCAATGCCCATCAATGCATATCTGGGACCGTTTATCTTAAAGGCCAGCAAATCGAACTTATACTGGTCATACCATCCATTTTCAATGAATATGTCCATTAGAATCTGGCCGGCAGGAACCGTATCCAAGAATTTGGAATCGACTGACTCGGTAATTGATCCGTCATGCTTTTGGCGAACATACAAATGCTTTTTGATAATGGAAACTCTTTGAGCATTCAAAAACGTGTAAAAGAAAAAGGGCATGTCTTCAAAATAGATTCCACATGGAAACCTGGCATTGATTTTTGAGAGGAATATCCTGTTGAAAATCTTCTGGCAGGCACTTACTGATATGTCAAAGAGAAAATCCCCACATTCATGGGGGTTGAAAACCCTGTTTTCAAAGGATTCGTTGAAATTATTCAGATTGAACCAATCATTTTGACTATATTCACCATTGAAATATTTGATGATTTGAAAAATTGATATATCAGTATCATTGTTTTTTGCTTCAAAATATGCTGTTTGAAGCGCATCTTCACAAAACCAGTCATCAGCATCCAAAAACATTACATATTCTCCAGATGCAATCTCAAGGCCGTTGTTACGAGCCTGGCCGGGACCTTTGTTGTTCTGGTCTATGACTTTGATTCTTTCATCGCCAAATGAAGTGATGATGTCCAAAGTGGAATCTGTTGAGCCGTCATTGACAATGATTAATTCAAAATCATTCAAGGATTGATTCAAAACAGATTCAATAGCTTTTCCAATGAATTTTTCCCCATTGAATACAGGTAAAATAATAGAAATATCAGTCATCAGATAATATTTTATTTGATTTGGTTTAAATATTTGGCTAAAAAAAAAGAGAAAAAAAGTGTATTCAACTAGAAGGTTTGGGTACCACTAGTTGGAGATAACGATACACTTTGTGTGTCTAAAAGATTTGAATTACTATCATACAGGTTGATTGTTGCATGATCCGGATAATATTTATAAGCGTCTGCACTTTGAACTTCAAGATAACCGTTTGAGTGGACAGTAACCGGAACCATATTACCATTATTTAAAGTGGATCCATCCCTACTGTACCAGATTTGAAGTATTGCGCTTTTACCTGCATGCTCCTTACCGACATAGATGTTTGCATAGGTCAAATCACTTAGTTCACTACCAGTTGAGAAACTTCCACCCTGTATTTTCATGGAACTTGATTGGGAAGTTGCTGTTTTTGGTTGATTGGACTGTGGACTAGCTTGTGAAGAACTTGCCTGGTTTGAAGCATTTGATTGTGATGCAGCATTGGAAGCATTGCTTTGGGAAGGTGAATTATTTGAGTGAGAATCACCTCCAAATCCTTGAAGATAAATAAAAGCACCAGCCAATACAACAACCACTACAATCAATACTGCAATAATTATTTTTGTATTATCCGATTTCTTTTCACTGTTCATTGAATCAATCATTTTTTCATGACTATTCACTTTCTTTTCCGCCAAAGGTGTTCCGCATTTTTTACAATACTTTGCACCTTCATTGTTTTCAGCATTACAATTTGGACATTTCATATTCAAATTCAACCTCACAACAATATTCAGTTAATACTATTTTATCCACAATATTAAATAAAGTTATTTATAAATTCCTTTAAGATTGAAAAAGTAATGAGGAAATCTATATCAAAGCCAAAATAATGTTAAAAATACAACATAAAATAAATATAATTAAAGAAGTAGTTAATTAATTTAGATAAAATACCTAAAAAGTTAATTTAATTAAGCGTGAAATTGATTAAAAAATAGTTAAAAAAGATATGAAAATATCTTTTCAATCATAAAATTTTCCCAAAAATTCTTTCATCCTCTTGTTGTCGGATGAGAAAACCTCGTCAGGAGAACCTTCCTCCACAATAACACCGCCATCCATGAAAATTATGGTGTCCGCCACATTACGGGCAAAAGCCATTTCGTGAGTAACGATGACCATAGTCATTTTCTCTGCGGCAAGCTCCTTAATAACTTCCAAAATTTCACCGGTCAATTCCGGATCGAGAGCTGAAGTAGGTTCATCAAAAAATAGAATATCAGGATTCATTGCAAGCGCTCTTGCAATAGAAACACGTTGTTGCTGACCTCCTGAAAGTTCACAAGGGTAGGCATCTTCCTTATCTTCCAAACCCATTTTCTTTAAAAGTTCACGGGCATGTTCAAAAACTTCATTTTTGTCTCTTTTTTGAACTCTAATAGGTGCGTTGGTAATATTCTTCATCACTGAATGATGAGGGAACAAATTGAAATTCTGGAAAACCAAACCGAAAGTTCCATCAAATTTAATTACACCGCTGTCTTCCTGCTCCAAACCTGTAATGCATCTTAGCAATGTTGATTTACCGGAACCTGATGGACCGATGATAGCTAAAACCTCACCCCTTTCAACACTAAGAGAAATATCCTTTAAAACCACATTATCATTGAAACTTTTTTTAAGATTTTTGATTTCAAGCAAACTCATAATATTCCTCCCTATTCATAATAATCCAATTTATTTTCAATACGAGCCATTACAAATGCAACAAGCACATTGAATACATAATAGAATATACCTGCTACCAATAGTGCAGCAATGGATGCATCTGCAGCAGCGATTTGTTTAGCTACTGTAAACATTTCCGGGATTGCAATAACAAATGAAAGAGAAGTATCTTTAACAAGTGTAATTACTTCATTAGTAATTGAAGGAAGAACTACTTTTATAACCTGAGGAAGTATTATAATAAAAAATGTTTCGATTTTACTATAACCTAATACCTGGGCAGCTTCATATTGTCCGCTGTTGATGGATTCAATACCACCCCTATAGATTTCTGCGAAGTAAGCTGCATAATTAATTGTAAATGCAATAATAACTGCAATAAATCTATAATCACTGGAAAGACTCATACCAAATAGATAGTAAGGTCCGAAAAATACGACAATCAACTGTAGCATTAACGGTGTACCTCTCATGATAGAAATATAAACTTTTGCAATCCATCTGATTGGCGCAAAGCCACTCATTCTTCCTCCGGCAACAAGTAAACCAAGAGGAAGAGAGAATAAAAGAGTGAGCAAAAATATTTCTATAGAGGTAACCATACCTCCAAGCAACTGTTCAATTACTGTACTCAATATCATATAACTAATTCTCCCCTCTTAATTGACTAACTTATTTTTGGATTAATGCATCTTCAGATATACCGTAATTTTTTGCGATTTTAGCAACAGTACCATCTTTAAACATTTCATCTAAAGTTGCTTGTACTTTGTCTTTTAATGCATCATTTCCTTTTTTAAATCCTATACCATATTTTTCAGTGGTAATGGATTCATTCAATATTTTGAAATCTGCAGCAGAACCGTTTTTGTTTTTGATATCATATTCTGCAACACCAATATCCATAGCTACAGCATTACATGCACCGGATTCTAAATCCATAAATGCAGTATTATAATCAGCCACTTCAGTTAAAGTAGTGAATGAATCTTTAATGGTTTTGTTATCACCATTAAGAGCAGCTAAAGCAGATGAATCTTTTTGTGTTTCAACAGTTTTACCAGCTAAATCCTTGATGCTGGAAATGTTTGAATCTGATTTTACAACAAATATTTGTTTGTTATCGAAATAAGGTTTAGACCATGTGTAATCGTTTTCTCTTCCATCAATGGTAAATCCGTTCCAGATACAGTCAATGGATCCTGAATTCAATTCAGCATCTTTTGCATCCCAATCGATTGGTTGAGCTTTGAATGTCCAGTTATTTCTTTTACAAACTTCTTTTGCTAAGTCTAAATCAAAACCTGTGTAATTTCCGTTAGCATCTTTATATCCATAAGGTGGGAATTCTGCATCAAAACCAACAATAAATGTATTTTCATCATTAGCTGCCTGATTAGAATTGTCATTTCCCCCCAAAAAGTCAAATAGTCCTGCACTTACTGTTCCTACCATCATTACTGATACGAGGAGTAAGACCAAAATAAAACCTATCTTTTTATTCATTTTAATACACCAAATAGTTATAACCATATAAGTAGATTTAATCTACTTGTAAACTATTTTTATATTTTCACATATTTATTTATATTGAAAATTATCGCCAAATTAAAAACATGACTTAGAAATTACCCATAATCATTTTAAATTGACATCCCCACTCATTATTTTTAATCACAAGCGTGACAGTGAATAATATTCATTTTATTAATCAAAAAGGTTCAATAATTAAAAACGATTATATCATAATATGTTCATCAATTTTAAATACAGATTGAATACAAAATACATATTTAATAGAAAAATTAGCTTACAAATGAAAATGTAACATTATTTTTAAAAAATGTATTAAACTATATATATTAAGTTAATTAATACACATTTAAAAAAAAAAAAAAAATATGGCAACTGCATAAACAGCAGACACATTATCAATCAATAATATCTTTTAATGAACGGGATTTTTTCCAAAATGAAAAATAAAATTCCCACAAATATAAAGAATAGAATAGTTGATACAAATGTTAATTTAATCCAACTTAATTTCAATGCAAATTTAGGTAAAAGATAAGTGAAAATACCCAATACCAAAATAAATGAAAATGTCTTGTTTGAATAGAAATTGATTATTGAATTATTGTTTAAAAATCCCTTTAATGACTTTAACATTAAAAATATTGATGACACTTCAATAATTGTAAACGGATCCACGCTTATATGAAACGTAGTACCATAAATATTAATGAAAAATGCAGTCCAGCTGGTAGTTGCTGAGGTCACTAATAAAACTCGTAAAAATAGAGTTATTACCAGTATAATGCTTGATATTAGGAAAATTCTAGTGGAATTAAATTTGAATTCCTTGTTGTCCAAATAATATCCAAGTACCATGAATGCTAAAGGTTCAGCGAAGAATACCAGATCAATATAATATAATCTGAAATTAAACTGAATACTTAAAGAAAGCAATATGCTTGAAATGAAAAACAATGCCAATATATATTTTATTCCATCCCCATTTTCGAAACGAATGAATTCGCTCAATATTGGAACAACCAAAACATTCGAAAGAATTACCCATAAGAACCAATTTGTTTTGAATAATTTAGGTATAAACGAATTAGATCCATCAAAATATAAAATTAAAATTCCCAGAATTACATTCCAAATAATAAATGATGGAAGAATAGATTTATATGTTTCCTTAACAAAACCTAACGGATTTTCATGTTTTTTGAGCATTGCAGCCCCAAATGTCATTAACAAAAGAGGGAATCCCAAATTGGTAACAAGCCGGGTTAAATTATAAATCAATTTATGTGAAGAATCAATAGTGTGACCTACATTTGATATGCAATATATTGAAATCAAAATTAAAGCCAATACATTAATTTTATTGATATAATCATTTTCAATTTTCATATTTTAACCTCAATGATACCCTGTTAATTTATTAATAACTGGAACTTTATTCAAAATCATCATTATGCCATATGATGCGAATAAAACAAATATTGTAAATAATGGAATAAATATTACACCCGGCATATCCGTATATGACATATTATATATATGTAAAATCTTCCTAATGGATAGAGTAAAGAAATAATGGCATAGATATATACCATAACTAGCCTGACTCATTGAAATGGTCAGCAAAAGCATTCTTTTTCCATTGCAAAACTTAGTTATTTTTTCACAAATTCCTGACTTGACCATAGGCAGATATTTTACAATTAGGAAGAAAGCTGCAACCTGAATAATACTTATTATGTCATTTTCCAAATGGCTTTTTTCTGTAAACATATAATATCTGAATGAATATGAAATACTCAGGTAGTCAATAGCCATGAACGTTTTGATTAATGTGAATAGGATAAATACCAATAAAGAAATAATAACCACTTTTTTGGGAGATATATTGAATTCCTTATAATGTAGATAATATCCCAACATTAAAAAACCAATAGGGCCTGTAAATATAGTCAAATCCAGATAATAAAGTTTGAAATCAAGAATTTTTGATATTGTGAATAAAGTGGATGTGATAATCCATATTATCAGGAAATATTTAACTCCTTCAAGTTTTGTACCTTTAATAAAAGCCGCAAAGATAGGAATGACCAAATATACTCCCAAAATCAACCAAACATACCATCTATCACAAAAGAAAGAATTAACTGCAGAATTTATTGCTTTTTGACCAACAAATGAAGGATTCAAAACAAACAGATTGAACAATATAAACAATCCTATCCAAAATAAAAACGGAATTATTACTCTCGGATACCTGCGCTTGATAAAATCCTTTATAGGCAATTTATTGTTTAAAAGAAGAATACCTGTTAACATTAAGAAAACAGGCACGCCAATTCTTCCTAAAGAATTATAAAACATTGCAATTGAGCTGTTTAAAACAGTTCCCCCATTACAAAATGTAGAAATATGATTGAGCAATACGCCAAAAATCGCCAAAACCCTCAAATAATCCAAGTATATTATTCTTTTCCTAGTTTTTGTATTAGACATTATTTAACCTTTTGTAAAATTCCAATTTAAATTATTTTCAATTGAACTAATCTATCATACAATCTTTCCATATTCTTTCCATCTGAAAATTGATTGATTGATTTATAGATTTCCTTAAATTCTTCTGTTCTTACTCTATCCAAATTAATTTTGCCATCTATAACAGTTTCCTTAATTACATCTTCCAATTCATCAATAGTGAATACCCTTTCCCCGATGTATTCATCATTGCCTGGAATCAAATCTCCATTTTCCTGTTCATACAATTTAAGATCCGGCTGATAGAATATGACTCCGGAACCCTGATAAAAGGAATTGTATGCTACAGATGAATAATCTGTTATCAGTAATTTGGATTTCTTTAAAATCTCGGATATTGGTCCTTGCCATACGCTGTCCTTCATATCCGTATTCATCAATAAATTGAATACCTTCGGATGTGGAATAATGCATACCTTATTCTTATCTATATATCTGGACAGCATATTCCATATTTCGACCACATCCTGGTAATAGGATGATTCTCTAAAATCATATAGATGCTCTTCATAAGGCTTCCATGTAAACATTATAGTTATGAAATCATCTGTTTCATTATTTATATGCTCATATTCGATAGTGTCAAATATTGGCAGACCTACATTCAAAATATTTTCTTCGTAAATATTCAACATGTCACATACAACATCCTTTTCCTTTTCACTGCCGACAATCATATAAGCAGGTTCCGCCTCTTTTCCTTTTCCATAAGGTGAATTCTGTTGATGTGCCTTCAGATAAGTTACTCCATGCTGTAAAAATACGAAATTATTTTCATACAATGCCTTTCGAATATATATGTTGTTTGATCTTACGATATTGACATGTATAGGTGAATCTGATGAAATAAGGTGGCTGCTGTTATAAACCAGCCAATAATACTTAAATGAATGCTTTGGAACTACAAATTTATTATCTTTTATTCTTTCATAATCCGGAGAGTTTTCATCTATTACAAAGTAATTGTTTGTTGTTTCGCTTTCATTGCATTTTTTACAAAAATCAAATACTCCCTCTTCAGCCTTTCCGGCAAATTTTTCATAGTATAAATTAATTTTTTTCCTTCTTCTATTTTTCAGGAATTTCCCCAGATGATACATGAAAAAGGACATTATAGTGCTTTCCAGTATCCTGAATTTGAAGGTATTTTCAACAGGCTCCTTCAAACGTTTTACCAACACCATATTTGAACGCTTATCTCTTCTGATATGAAAAGCATATTCATCATTAAACACACCTGTCATAGGGTAATAGTATTCCACCTTGTCCTTTATTCTAAACTTTTTCTTGCCTAATTTATAGGTTACCTTATCCCCATTAACATTCATATTCATTGTGATGTTGTTATTAATAGGCACCTCTTCTTTTTCAAGCTCTGATCTTTTTATGTTTATCTTTGTTTTATATTTTGAAAATAGAATCTTACTTTTTGAGATTTTTTCCTGAACTTCATGTATCTCCACATCTTCCTTTATGAATTCACTTATCTCAACCCATTTGTCGGTTATGTCAAGATTGAATTTATTGACTATATATAAATAAAGAGATATTGAAAGGCCGCTTTTGTTCAGTTTTACTGAAACAACCTTATAAATAAATTGCATCAGCTTTTTATATAATAAACTTATCCTTGCATAGGTATAACATAACCTTTCATTTTTGATGTAAACGCAAACTACCCTTTTTTCCATTTCACCGTTAACCATCCATTCCTCAAATTCATCCTTTACTTTTTGAATTTCTTTTTCGGTTTTTTCAAGATCACGATACCTTTTTAGTGCTATTTTATATGCTAAATCGACAGGTACTTCCTCCATAAAGATTATCTGATTGTTTTGACTTAAATTATTAGGTTTTACTTTTGATTTATACTCCTTGTTTAAAATCAAATCTTCCAAATAAATTTTTTGGATATCCTCATCACGTTTTCTGTGCCTTTTGATTTTTTTTATAGTAAGTTCATTTTCTAAAAACTCAGCAGATATCTTACTCATCCAGATTCCTCATTATTTTAAATTCATGACCTTGTAAAATTAGATAATTTGATTTTATCCTAACTGCATATATTTTTACAATACTTTATTTATATAATTTACCACTTTAAGAGATAATTTAACTAAAAATACTAGGATTATAAATTTTTATTTTAAAAAAAAACAATTTCGTACACATATGCAAACCATTCAGCACAAATTAAAAAAAATATAGAAATTACAATTTTTAATGATTAAAAATCCAATCATAACATCTTTTTGAATTATTATGGTCATGATATTTAAAGAAATCATCAACACGTTTCTTATAGATTTCTTCCATCTTACAATCAGAATCCATATATTCTATTAGCTTATCAACCAATTCGTCTTCCTGTTTGATAACAGGACCGAACCCCATTGTTTCATACTGGAAATATCCGTTATCTGAATCATAATGATAATCATTTCCATACTGGTAGTATACCAATGGCTTTTTAAGGTATGAAAAGTCGAAAAATATTGATGAATAATCAGTTACCAGCACAGCTGATTCATTGAATATTTCCTGATATTTCTTGTTTTCATCAATCTGAACATAATCATTTTTATCAAATAAATATAAATATCGAACTAATTCAGGATGAGGTTTAAAGACTATTTCATAACCCTTTGCCTGTGCATGGTCAATTAAGCGTTTATTGTTAATCAAGGAGTTAAATCTAAAAAAATACTCTGAATTTAAAACATCTTCTTCATCCGTCAAGTAATTTCTCCAGGAAGGCATGATTACTATTTGCCTTTTAAGGCCCTGATTGTTAAGATTGTCATATCTTGGAAGACCCAGCAATTGTATTACCTTATCGCCATAATTATATCCTTCATCAAATAATGATTCATACTCCAATTGGGTAGATGTTACAATCAGTTTTGGATTTCGGTCATATTTCCTAAGCCATGAAGACATGTTGTCCTTAATGATGCCATGCTGTAAAAAATAAAAGTCTACATTTGAAATGCCCGCTGTTTGATAATATTCCCTATTTCTAAATGGATTAAGGTAAAATTCAGATCCCTGTGATGAAATTATCTTATCTGCAAATGTATAATAGAACCTGTGCTTGATTGATTCAAATTTCAATACATTGCCGTATGTCTTTTCCAATCTTTCATAATCAGGGCTTGTTTCATTGATTGAGAAGAACTTTTTGATTCCGTCTTTCTGCTTTAATGCATACTTATAGAAATGTTCCCCATTATCATCCGCAGCCTGCTTTCTGTCCATTATTATCCAAATTTCCCGGTTTCTCATAAAAGGATACAGCAACAGATAAGCCACTCTAAAAAACAATGCCTGCTTGAAGAATAAATTTTTGCCTCTATATACTTTTTTCAAACCATTCACTTCATATTTAAACAGTTTAGAGTATGAATAAGGCATTATATTGAACTTATCGTCAAACATGATTATCATGTCATCTTTTACGTAGTAATTGCTATAATATGAAATGTTACAAAACTTCCTAAATCGTATTTCACAATCCAGCTTGGTTGAATCGCCATAATTCACAATTAGTTTCACAGTCGAATTCTCGTCCCTGCTTCTGATTGAAACCGCCAAATCGAAGTTATAAACAAAATTCCACTCAATGCCCATCATATATTGCGAATCACGTGTGGGATAGTGATAATAGCTTGCAGGAATAATTTCTTTTTCTCCGTTGGAATATTGCTTTATTCCATCGATGGAAATATTTTCCTTATCCATGATGCTTTCAAAATACCCTGAAAAGTACAAAACGTCGTCTCGAAGAGTTGCAAAATCCAAAATGAGATGCCTTGAAGACAAATCATCGATAACGTAATCCTCGCTGAGCACCTGAACATTATCCTCAGATATTTTAACATCAAAGGAATCATCACAGGTGCTGTTCAATATGTTTTCCAAGGTTACGCTTCCACTTTTTATTGCAATTAAAAATGAGGAATGAGACTGGTTATTACAGATTTTCACTATCTCATCATTAGATATAAAGCTCAAAACATGTTTCATGGAGTTTAAAAAGTCATTAAGCTCTTCTTTAGATAAAACTGTGGAAACATCTGTATTTTTCAATAATAAAATCAGATTTTCCAATGCAACATGTTTGATAAACGGTTTGACTTCACCAGTCTTTTCAAGAGAATAATGGATCAATTCAGTTAAAAAATAATTAATTTTACTTGTGAAGAACTCCTTTTTTTGCATCAGTTCATCATGAACTTCATTTCTTATTCTCAAATAATAATAGATTCCATTATTCAAAAGGACATAGCTACCATTAACTAGCAAAAGTTGATTTGCAAACATCATCTCTTCTGCATCAACAATTCTGGAGTCGAATGCTATGTCAGTTAATAATTCCCTTTTTATAAATGCAGAATAAATGAATCTCAAGAAAAAACCAGGAGTCTTATCTATATCAATCAATCCTGTTTTTTCATATGTTCTTGGCGAATAACTTTCTTCATTAGTAAAAACAGCAACAGGAAGACATATTATACCTTCACCAGTTTCCTGAATGGCATTATGTATTTCTGATAATGCATTTTCATCAAGATAATCTCTGGAATCCAAAAAATTAACATATTCTGAATTTGAATATTCAAAGCCCATATTTCGCCCATCGGCAATTGATGAGGTTTCATTTGACAATACTAAAATGTTATCTGGAAATTGCTTTTCAAATCCTAGCGCTATTTCATATGACTCATCATCGCTGGCACAGTCAATCAAAATAAGCTGCACATTCTCCGTGAAATCCATTGTCTGATTCAAAACAGATTGAACAGTATAGTCAAGATGCAGCCTATCATTATTAAAAGCAACAATTATCGAAAATTGTTTAAATTCCAATCTAGAATTTTTAATATTATCTTCAACAATCATGAATTAACCTTTTTCAATACTAAGAATATCCATCATTAATATTCAATTCATTTATTGATTTTGATTTAGATAAAAACATTGTTCCATTATATGTTGAATGAACTGTATAATTACCGTTTTCTAATGCGAGCAATTTAACTGCAGCATGCCCATTAGCATCAGTTGTTGCATTATATTTAACTCCCCATCCAGAATCATCCAATATTTTAAAATCAATAACCTGGTTTGGAATAACGTTCTTACGGTCATCCTTTAGAACAACTTCAAAGGAATCCCCATTCTTTAATGTGCTGTTGCTTACAACTTCAATTCTTGATGTATGGGTATTTGCAAAAATGTAGGAAAATACCATAATGGCTGCAATAAGAACAACCACCGCAACAACAATCATCTTTTTTTTATCCATTAACCATCCCTCTAACAGTTAATTATTTGTTGTGAATTAATAAAGTATCTATTTCTGTTGTCTTAAGAACCTTTTCGGCTACACTCCCTATGAAAAATCTATGAAGACCACTTTTACCGGAAGAAGCAATGATAATCAAATCAACATCTTCCCTTTCAGCAACTTCATTAATCATATCTGCAGGAAAACCAACTTCAACAAGAGGTGTGACTTTAATGTCCTCTGGAAATTTCTTAACCATCTTATTGACTGAATCTTTCGCTTCCTTTACCAATCCTTTATTAATTTTTTTAACGTTTGATCTTGATTGGAAAGCAGAAGAGGTCAATTTACCTGCAACTGATAAAACAATTATTTCACCATCATCAGCCAGCAATTTAGTTGCTCTTTCAACTTCATCATCAGCATATGCAGAACCATCTGTAGGTAATAATATTTTTTTGTACACGTGAACACCTTTAACAATTATTATGTAATTACTGATTTATAAATATATATTAAATTTGAAAAATTATCTAATTTTTAAATAAATTAATTAATTTATGGCCAACTTTGAAAAATTATGGCAATCAACCAAAAGATTGGCACAAAATAAATTCATTATAATATTCAATTCACAATATGATACTCTATAAATTATGAATAATAGATTTATATTTAACGCAGGCTTCTCCAATGGATATGACCATTTCACAGTCAAGGTTCAGAGCTATCTTCAATCCATCCCTGAATTCCTCTTCAGAAGCTCCAATAGTTCCAGTCTTTTTGAAGTTTCCGATATTGTTGAAAAATATCCTATCTGTCAGGCTCGGATTTTCATCCAAAAATTCAATGGCTATCTTTTTGGAAGCCGTTGAAGCAGGAACCACAAATTTTGAGAATTTCAACACACTTTCAAATATATTGCTGTCTCCAATATGGCCTGATTCTGAAGAAACTGTAATTACACAAGTGAAATCTCCAAACAATTTTTGGAATTCCCTTAAAACAGTTTCCACCCCAGCCGGATTGTGGGCATAATCAACAAAAAAGTCCTTTCCCCTGACTTTTGTAATTTCCTCCATCCTGCCGCTTACACCTGTGAAACTTTCAATTGTAGGCAGAATCTTTTCATATGGAAGATTAAGGAATTTATGGGCTGCAATTATAACCCCAACAATATTGTATACATTGTGAAGTCCATCAATTGACATTTTAACTTCAAGCTTTTCCTCAGGAGTGTGCAGATCAAATGTTCTGTTTTTCAAATCAACGTTGGTTGCTATATAGTCCACCTGAGGTGTTGTAAGCCCACATTTGCAGAAGTAATATCCGCATCCTGAAATGATTTCCTTTACGCTTATCTCACGGCCGCATACGCATTCCTTTGTTCCTACGGATTGGGGTGTTTCATCCACTCCGAATGTTATAACTTCGCCTTTAAAGTCAAGTTCCCTAATCAAGCCCATTATTGTCGGGTCATGACCATTGACTATTAATGTGCCTTCATTCAACTCAGATATGAATTCACCCTTTACGTTTGCATAATCTATAAAGCTTCCAAGGTCATTCAAATGATCGGGAGTTATATTGGTTATAAGGCCGCCTTTCATGGAAGTGTTTCGAACTATCCTTCCAACGGTTCCCGGAACACCGAATGTACCCACTTCAAGTATGCCTACATCCCCATCCAAACGAGACTGCAGTATTGGAATGAATTCCGCATTTCCCTGCATTCCTTCAAGGCCATGCTCTGAAGGGTTAATGCCGTTGTCATAAGCGATCTTTTTAAGGAGTGTGGTTGATGTTGTCTTTCCATTTGTTCCGGTTATTCCAAAAACGTCCTTGTCTGCCTTGATGTTTTCAATGACATCGGACAACTCAAGAATTGGCTTTGTACAATTCTTTATCACATCTGCATCTTTTGGAAGGCTTGCCGGAGGTATTACATAGTCTGCCCTTTTAAAGAATGTATCTGGAGTTTTACCGTAAAATACATCTATGTCATACCCATCCAGAGACTTTGCAAAACGGCAGTCCTTTTTAAATGTAACATCCGTCCCTATTACATTGTATCCTCTCTGTTTGAGGATTCTGGCTATAAGGTTTCCATTTGCTCCGCAAACGCCAATTACTCCGAATGTCTTATCCTTATTCATATCTTTTTCTCCCGTCTTCAAGTCCAATCTTTATTTTGTTGACAATGTTTTCACGGTCAAATGATATGAGCGGACCCATGTGCAGAATGATGTCTCCAGGTTCGGAGTATTTGAATGAGAGCGCCGCTGCCTCCTCAAGGGATTCTGTTGCAATCTTTATCATTTTTTCATTTGAAATTGCATCCAGGATTTCCTGAGCGATATGGAGTTCCACTTTCTGAATTGACTCGTCGAATCCGCTTGCAAGCACCGCCTTGATGTTGTCATATTCATCCAAAATCAGACCAACTTCATGCTTGTCCCTTACCCAGGAAGTGTCGAAGTGATCGAGGAAAACGACAAGATTCTCTCCTTCAAAGTAATCGAGTGTTGTCCTGATTCCATCTGGAAGGAATGCTGCATCGATGATTACCTGCCTTCCGTTCATTTCACCGAAATCTTCCATATGGGCAGAGATTCCCTTGAATTCTGTCAATCCTTTAATAATGTCCTCTTCGCTGAGCCCGTAATTTATACCAACTGCTGCAGCACCCACTGCATTTTCAAAAAAGTAGCTCATCATATAAAATGGTGTTTTGAATTTCTTATCGCCGTATTCTATGGTCAATTCCTTATCGCCCATTGTTCCCTTGAAGTCAACATCCTTGTCAAGAGCATAGAAAATGGTATCGTCCCTTAGAAGGTCAGTTTCCCTCATGCATTCTGCGTTTGCAATGAATGTTTCACAGATGTCCTGCATAATCAGCTTGCGCTTCTGATATTTTTCATAAGACCCTCCAAACTCGTTAAGGTGTTCAGGTGTCAAGTAGGACAATACTCCAATTTTAATGTTCAGCTGGTCCAAAAGACCTAATGACCCATGAGGCAGTTCAAAAACAGCTATGTCACATTCATCTGCCTTTCCAGTCACTATTCCATCTATGATTGTTTCTGAAACAAGATTGTTTGCAAGTGATGAGCATGACCATACGTCATAACCTGCCCCTTTAAATACGCTTGTGATAAGAGTAGTTGTAGTGGTTTTTCCCATGGAGCCTGTAATACCTATAATGTCTGTAGAGACAAGCTCATTTATCATTTGAGAGAATTCTTCATTGGTCAATATCTTAACATCGGTTTCAGCAATCAGCTTTGCTATTGGAGCGGAACTCGGCAAAGTCGGAGGAACATAAACAGCTTCAATTCCATCCAATGTAGGGTTTGGATTTTTCAAATCCAAAATTACTCCCTCTTCATCCATCTTATGCAACCATGTTTGATAAATAGGTTTGAATTCAGACATTTCCTTTAAATCGGTCATTATGACCTTATGACCCAGATAATTGAGCAATCTTGCAACAGGCCTACTTGCATTTCCAGCGCCTACAACTAAATAATTCATAAAAAATTTCTCCCTAAGTAATCTATTCACTTATAACTATGATTTTTAATGCTTAAATATATTGTTAAAATGAAGATTTTATTAATAAAATAAAACATAGTAACTCATATGTCAAGACAAGATAAAATCGTTAAAACAAGCATCATTGGAATCGTTGTAAATTTGATACTTGTAGCATTCAAGGCGACAATTGGAATTCTTGTTAACTCAATTGCAATTACTTTGGATGCAGTCAACAACCTAACTGATGCTTTATCATCAATCATTACAATTATCGGAACCAAATTGGCGGGAAAGGCTCCCGACAAAAATCACCCTTATGGATACGGTAGAATTGAATATTTTTCATCTGTAATCATTGCAGCGATTGTTCTATGGGCAGGTATTACTGCATTGATGGAGTCTTGGCCAAAGATATTCAATCCGGATGTGACAGCATACAATACAGTGTCCCTGATAATCATTGCCGTTGCGGTCATCGTTAAGCTAGCACTTGGAAAATATGTGAAAAATGTTGGTGAAGACATAAACTCACAGGCTCTTGTTGCTTCTGGAAGCGATGCGTTTTTTGATGCGATACTTTCACTTTCAACACTTGTTGCAGCCATAATATCAATATTCTGGCACATATCCCTTGAAGGGATTCTGGGAGTCATCATTTCATTCGTGATTATAAAGGCAAGTATCGATATGCTTAAAGAGACTCTTGACAGCATGATCGGTGCAAGAGTCGATTCCGAGTTATCACGCAGAATAAAGGATTCCATTTGTGAAGTTCCCGAAGTTTACGGCGCATATGACCTGAACCTTCACAACTACGGTCCTGAAGATATGCAGGGGTCAGTTCATGTGGAAATTGACGGGGATTTAACCGCACTTGAAATTCAAAATTTAAGCCGTCAGATTACCTTAAAGATTTACAATGAATTTTCAATTGCACTGACTATTGGAATTTATGCAAGAAATGACAAATACTCCAATATACGCAGTGATCTTGAAAACATCGCTTCACAATATGAGGAAATTCTGGAAATTCATGGTTTTATTGTATATGAAGACCAGAACCTGATTACATTTGACATGATTGTTGACTTTGATGCAGATAGGGAAAAGGTCAAGGAAGAGGTTCTCTCAAAAATCAAGGAGAAACATCCCCAATTCAATTACATAATAATTGATGATTACGACATAAGTGATTAATAATAAAAGAGACATAAAAATTAGATAAAAGGTGAAAACTATGGAAAAGAAAAAAATACTTTTAATCGCCATTGCTATTTTGATTATAGCAGTAATTGGTATTGCGGCATACAGTGGGATGAACATGCAAAAGAATGTATCCGACAATGCACAATCCAATTCCACAAATACAGGAGAACTTAAAAATAACACTACTGGAAATAATAATAACACTACTGTTGGAGACAATTCCGTATTGAATAAATCTGATTTGAACAAAACAAACAAAACATATAAAATATATGACCCGCAGTCTGATGGATACGTTACTGTCGTTGGCGAAAAATTCGATAATGGTGTTAACAGATGGTACACTTATGATAAAGACGGTGTAAGATACTACAATACAAGAATTAGCCATTAATTCTTGTTTTTTCTTCTTTTTTTAATCAAAAAATACACTATTAATTAAATTATCCCTATATGTTGTCTCATCCCTTAGAGATTCTATGTGATGGATGACATTTAATTTCAGGTCTTCTAATTTTATCCTGACTTCAAGATCTTTGAAATCGACATTGAAATGGATCATATATTTCAAATCCATCTCATAGGTGTAAATTGCCCAGTCAGGTCCGTTGATGTCAAGCAGCCTGATTGACCATTTGGACATTATCGCGTTGATTTTGGATGTAACTTCAGATATATCGAAATCAGAATCGATTATTATTTCTTTCATTGATACAAACTCTCAGGTTCGATGTCTTTTAAAAGATTGCTGATTTCAACCACATTACCCTCATCCAAAACACCAAAGCTAATGATATGTTCCTTTTTAAGGGACATTATCTGGTTTTCTATTACTTCATTTGTTGAAACCAATAAAAAGGTAACCCATTCTTCATCTTCTGAAATATACTTGCATGGTTCAAAGAATTGGTATTTGAAAAAGAAAGTAACCAATAAATCTTCTACGTTTTCCTTTGGCTCTCTTTGGTTTTCTTTTGCAAATTGTCTTTCCAATTCAAAAAGTTTTTCCTTAAAATTCATGTTCAAAGATTTGTTTGTAATATTTTATATAGATTTTCCCAATTTAAAATTCTTCCATATAGCGTTTCACTACTTCAATATTGCAGTTTTGAAACCCTTCAGACAATATAAGCCATATCGCCTTGATAAAACCTTCATCAGATAGTTTATTACAGTTTTCATACTTCAGTTGTCCGTAATTGGGACTTTCTATTGTATCCTTAAGGAATTGTGTTTTAATCTCATCCCTTAAATCCCAATCCAGAAATCCTTCAAGCAGATTCTTGATGTAGATTGCAAATGTGTTTCCGATAGTCTTTGCAATGTCAACATGTTCAGGGTCCAGATCCTTTTGAATGGCTGTGAATGAGGAATAATCCTGATAACCGAATATTGTGAATCGTCCCTCAACGCTGTGGGCTGCATATTCATCAATCAGACAGTTGAAACTTGAATTGCTCAATATATAAATAATGACGGATTCCACATGTTTGTTTTTGCTCACGTCAAGTATTTTACAGACAGTATGAACCAGGAATTCCTTTAATAAAAAGTGTGACAGCTCGTGAATCAAAGTTGTGATTTGAAGGGATTTGCGTTGCCTGTCATCTACACAAATCCTGTTGAACTGGAAGTATCCCAAATCTTCACCATAGGACTTGTATTCCACTGTGACGAATGATTTTGCAAAGAGCAACACCTTATCCAGTATGTCCAGACTGTCCAAATCTATTGAATTATCCTTGATTGCATTGTCGAGATTTTTGAATCCCTGTGCTTTAATTGAATGGACAATATCATTAAAATCATCAATCGTAAAATCAAAATTGCATATAAGTTCAATATTTTCTTCTGTTAGTATGTTGGATGATTCCCCGCTGCCCCGAAATTCTATATTTGAGTTGATTTCGATGCATTTAATGTCATCAACCTCGTGGGGATATTTCAAGGTTACAAGGCAATCCGGACAGAAGTTTTCAATTGCATCAAATCTTTTGTTGCATTTCGGACAGATTTTTATTGACTTTACAGCGGGCGCTTCCAGACAAAAATCATCTTGTGCCTGTTCATAATTTAATTTAACATCCATCATTTGAAACTCTTTGATTTTCAACATCAAAGGAGGATGCAATTCCTTAATCAAAGTCTGCTTTTCCAGGTCAGGTTCCACATATTTATCCAATTGAGAATAATCACTCATAAAATCACCTCAAAAAAAATGAATGATGACATTAAACTTATTAACCAGATTACGACAGCTACAATCAGAATATATTTCCCATGTTTTGATGCCTGGCTTGAGTTTTTACGGGTCAGAAGATAAATTCCAATAATAATTCCAATTAACGGAATCAGAATTGCAAATATATAACCAATCACAATTGCAAAAGTGTGTGATTCTTCATAAACTGGTCTTTGAGGTGTCTCTGTTCTTGAAACAGAATTTATTTTTGCCCCGAAACTTTTGCAGAAATTTGCACCGTCAGGCAGCTCTTCTCCACATGACGGGCAGTATATTACCATATCATTCACCTAAATCGAATACTTTTTCTATCAATTGCTCTTCTGTTTTGTAAAAGTCAAGATTTAAAATGGACATCAATGTTTCGGGAGCTCCAATGAGCTGTGTCATTGAATACCATGGAAGGAATATGTTTTTTGCCCCCTGGTCATAGCATAGCTTTAAAATTTCAGGCAAATTATTAGTTTGTTCTTTGTTGAGTATGACTGTAGCATCAGATGTTGGCTGATTAAGTTTGATGGATTCATTTGCTACAATTTCCTGGCATTTAAAATTAGTTGCTTTTGTGGAACCTGTCAAATTATCGACTGTTGTTTTATTATTTTTGACGGATAATTTGAATATGTTTCTGTTTTCGATAAAGTATACTTCACCCACATCGGGTTTTGTATTCAGAAGGTCATCAGGCAAATCCCCGTAAAGCTCCTCTTGAACTTCCTTTTGAATTTCGGCAAGATTGACATAGGGGATGAAATCCTCTTCCTCGCCGGCTATTTTTTTCAAAAGACGAATGATTTCTTCATTCTGCTTTTCAATATTCTTATTGATTTTAATTAACTCGGATAATTCAACACTATATGAACATGTAATAAATTGCATTTGAAAGTCTCTCATCATTTGCAAATTTTTCAAAACCGAGACAGTACTTCAAAAGCTCTGAGCGTGGAATCAGCACATTGTCGCTTTCCGGATTAATGATTATTCCATCCATATCCTCACTCAATACAAAATTAACCAAAGTTGCAACATTAACAATCTGAGAGTATTTGAAATAGTCTGTTGTGACACAGTCCATTTTTTCATGGGAGCTGAACATTGTCGCATACTCTCCACCAATCATATCCACGTACATCTGAGCCAGTGGCCCTGTTGACTGCATAGATATTATTCCATCTGTTGCATAAGCCGACAAATCATTTGGAGACAACATCAGCGCCAGCATTGTGGATGATGCCAATTTTTCAAACAAACCCTCATAATATCCGATGTTTTTGGAGTCAGTGATGAAATCCTCCAATTCATGATTGTCAATATTTTCATTAAGGTTTTTAAGCTCATCTTCACTATATGGATTATCTGAAAAGAAATTGGTTTTTGGAAGGTTTGTAATGCCCAGTATGAACTTGTCTGTAAAGAGATACTTTTCGGAAGCCGGATTCAGTATATATCCTTCAATATCAGTTGTCTTGATGATGTTTTGATACAGTTCAAAGGAATTTTGAAGAACCTGTATATCCTCGCTGTCGGTGTAGAACTTTTTGAACTCATCCATATCCGTAAAAAGAGGAGTGATTTTAGCCTCTTCATCATCATAGATAATAAAATTCAAAGTATCATTTTCCCTCTTGGCCGGAATGAAGAGATTGGAATATTTAAACTCATTAATTAATTTCAAAAGAAGGGATTGGGTTAGCTTATCATCATTTGCATGAATATCTTCAATAACCAATCGCAGGTGTTTGTGGTTTGCCATTTTATCAGTCTACAAAAGAGTTTGATCCATCAAAAAGCTTTTCTATTGTGGAATCCTCATTTTCAAAAACAACATAAATTTTATCGCCTTTGCTGATTACAGATTTATATTCATAGCCATCAACTTCATCTATTGCATCATATAAATTCTGTATTGTCAAATCCTTGTCCTCATCAAGCTTTTCAAGAATGTCATAAGTTTCATAATCCATACTGCCCAATCTTGGATTGCTGATGCCCTTTCCTTTAGATGAATTGATTACCATTCTTTTTTCTTCCCTGATTTGGAATCTTATTTCATTTTTATAGTCATTTGAACCATTTTTCTTATCTACAAAATCAATGGCTTTATAGTAGCTTTTTATGGCGCCAAATCCGTCCCCCAATTGCCATTGTGATCTTGCTTTCCATTGATATGCTCCTGAAATATTTGAAAATCTGTAAAATGAGTCCTTATATTCATCAATATAATCTTTAAAGCAGTGAAGAGAATCATAAAATCTATTTAAATTATATAATGATTTTCCCCTAATGTATTTCATCGAAGCGTCCGAACCTAAATCCAAATCGATTGCCATATTCGCATATTTCAACGAACTTTCGAAATCCTCTGCATCATAAGCATCTTTAGATTTTGTTTCATATTCCCTGTATTTTTCAACTAGTTTTTCTTCTTCACCATATACTTGTTTAATCTTATCTTCGGGAGAAACAATGAATTTAGTTCCGCAGGAGCAAGTTTCAACTCCATCCTCGACAAATTTTCCGCATGTTGGACAGAATGGCATTAAATCACCTACTTGAATAATTTGTAAAAGGTTATTTAAAAATATTCCTATTATGTAACATTTACTAAACAAGCTAGTATCTAATTAGGACTCTTTTGAAAAATTCCTTTTCAAGAGTTTCAATATTCGAATTATAATCAAAATAACCCATTTCGCACAATTGCTTCAACTTATCCTTGAATAGTTCAAGCTCCTGAGTGTCACAGAATGTTCCGGATTTGAAAAATCCCGTTAGGATTTTCACTTCCTCCTCATACAACAATGCTTTTTCATAGATTTCCGCCAGCTTCAAATAGATTCTATAATCATTCTTATCCAGCAAATTCTTAAAGTGTGAAATGGCCTTCTCGAAGTCGTTTTGCTTGATGAATTCCTCACCCTGCCTAATGAGCAAATCAGTGCCCGAATCGGTTGTCCTTTCATATTCAGCAACATCGTGGATTTTATCAATGGCTTGCCTAAAAGTATCCGGCAGGAACTGATTTGAAATCATGTCAGAGTAGACATAACCCATAAATCGATTATCCATCATGTATGTCCTGCAGAAATCACCTTCAAACCGCATACCCCTTCCATGAGTCTGCACCAAAGCCAGGCATGTCTTATAGTCCATCCACTTGGCATTGTCCATTGCTCTCATTTGAGTCTGCTTGTCTCCCAAATCAGGATAAGGTATTTTATAGATTATCTGAAAGCGACATTCATCGCCTGGCAGGTCAACACCCTCATTCATGGATGGTGAAACCAGAACCAATGGTTCTGTGGATTTTTTAAACTCCTCTAAAACTTCAGACCTGTTTGTAGTATCATGGGCAATCAAACGGGAATCACATATATTATCAACCAGAAAGTCCCTGCATTCATTGCTGATTGTGTGGATGATTCCCTTTTCATTTTTGTGATTTGATAAAATTGATTTTATGGTGGGAATTGTCTTTGGAGCGGACTTTTTGAGGATATCATGAGTCATGTTAAACTTATTAAATGTTTTTATCGGATTATCTGATACGTCAAATGGACTTTTGCATCTGATTGGATATATCCCATCAACAGATATTCCAAGCCATTCTGCAAACAATTCATAATCAAGAATAGTTGCGCTCATAAAGAGGCAGATGTCGGCATATCTAAAAAGAGTATTTTCAGCATAGCTGTCAATTTTCAATGGCTTGAACTGAGCCACACCCACTGTTCTGTCATAGTCAAAAATCCATTTGTCCGGGCTCAATACAATCTGTGAGATGAAGCGCCTGCAGCCGTTAATCTGGTTTTTCATGAACAGTATTTTTCGTGAAATGTCTGGGTTTTTTTCTAGATTGATGATTTTTTCAAGTTCAATTTCATATTTCTGCTTTATTTTTTCAATAAAGTCAATCCAAGTTGTGAAATCGCCGTTTTCAAGAGTGTTGATTCTTGATTTCGACAGGTTGAAACTGATATATTCCTTCAAATCCCGCCTTGAGAATTCAAGCTTCAGCTGATTCATTATCATGCTTTCAATGTTGTGGGCTTCATCACATACCATCAAAGACCTTTTTGTGAAGTCTTCAACATAATTAAGCTCCAAAAACATGTATGGATAATTTGCAATCACAACATCAGAGTTAAGTGCCAAATGCTTTTGCCAGTAATAATTGCAGGTATTTTCCTTGGTGGCGTTTTCCTTTAGTTTATATTTGCAATTGTGACCTTCCAGAACACATTTTCCCTCATCACATCCTGAATTGGACAGCCTGCACCTGAAATTGGATCTTCCTTTGACAACACTGAAATCCTTAAAATCATGGACATACTGGTCCTGAAGTTGCTTTGTAATAGTCAATATATATGCCGATTCAAACATTCCTGAAAGCGTTGCGGCTATTGCTGATTTACCCGTACCTGTGCCGGCTTCCAAAACAATATATTTATATCCTTTATCGATTGCTTCAAGAATTTCTGAAATTGCCTCAAGCTGGTGTTTTCTTGGCTTTTCGAATGGAAAATAGTTCAATACCTGAGGATTAACATTCGCATGTTTGGTGTATGGCCACTTTGTCATGATAATTAGATATATCGGTTAAAATATTTAATCCTAATCGTAATTTTTAATTGAGTCAATCAAATTTTCCATATCTCCCAATAAGCCGTCAACATCATCGTTGCTGGTAGGGTCCAGTGACAGTACCAACTCATCAATCAAACCGTCCATCTTGTCTGATATTGAATTTAGCGTATTGAATTTTGATTTGATTTCGGATTCGATTTTAGGAGAATCCTCGTTTGCCAGCCTTATTATATTTGAAATGTTATCCGCTTCCTGGTTGAATAGCCTTGTTGAGCTATCAACTACAGATATGAATTTGGTATATGTCATTTGAGGAGGCTGGAATTTCTTTTCTATCAGTTCTCTGGCACGACTATCCTTTTTATAATATTCATTTTTAAGATCATCCAGCTGCTTTTCGTATGCATCAAACTCACGAACACTGACTTGAGGAGCTGTCTTTACGGCCTTTTTTGCAGACTCAACCTTTTGGGTCTCAGCATATGACATTCTTTTTGCGTTTGCCTTATCCTCAAATGTGATTTTGTGTATTACATAACCAACGATTAATGCTGGAATTGCAAAAACCAATCCCACTACAACATATACAACCAATGCAGGTGAATTCAACGTGAGTGGAATCAATGAGCATAATACAAATATGAGTATAGTGAATATCTTAGTCTTTGATATGACATATTCTCCGGTTTTCTTGCCCTGCCAGTAAAATAAAAGATTTTTCAAATCAGTTAAAAAACCCAAATCATTGTTTTCAAGCTTGGCTTTTGATGGTTTAAACTTGAAATAATGGCCAAGATAAGCTATCAAAAATACCAATAGAGTAAATATTGCAGTCAATATGAGCATTCCAGGCACAACAGGTGAAACAACAGCTGACAAAATCATTACAACAAATGTGAATATGGCTGCCAATTTTGATTTGGCCAAAATGTATTTTCCATCAACTTCCCAATAGAACAATGAATGAACCAGACTTGGCTTTGAATTCCTTGTAACTTCAGCCTTATGTCTGAATGAAGTTGATTTGCAGTTTGGACAAAAGTTTGCGGCATCATTTACAACCTCACCACAGTTGACACATATTTTTTCACCCATTTACTCATCCCCAATTAAAAAATCTTCATATGTCAATGTATTTAATTCTTCATCAGTTATATTATCCTTTCCGGCAAGACGATTCGCTTGAGAGGTTATAACCTCTTCAAAGAGATTTCTAACAGCTCTGGCATTTGCAAAGTTTTTGGAACGGTTTTCATACATCTTTTTAAAGTACTGTCTGATGTATTCGTCTGCGCCTTCATCCAACACAAGATTGGAATCTTCACACATGAGCATGAATATTTTATATAGCTCATCATCATTATAATCTTCAAATAATATGAATTTGTTGAATCTTGACTCCAAACCAGGATTTGAGTTAAGGAACCTTTCCATAAGTTCAGGATAACCTGCAACAATGACAATGAAATCATCACGATTATCTTCCATTGCCTTTAAAAGAGTATCAATTGCTTCCCTACCATAGTCATTTTCACTGGTTGATGCAAGGCTATATGCCTCATCGATAAATAAAATTCCACCCATTGCCGATTTGATTACATCCTGAGTTTTAATTGCAGTTTGGCCAACATATCCACCAACAAGTCCTGACCTGTCGGTTTCAACCAGATGACCTTTTGAAAGAATTCCGATTTCATGATATATTTTTGACAATAATCTTGCAACTGTTGTTTTTCCGGTTCCGGGATTTCCTGAAAATACCAGATGCAAACTCATTGGAGGTTGTGAAATTCCACGAGCCTTACGCAATTCTCTAATTTGAACCAAGTTGAGTAAAGAATTAACATCTTTTTTAACTTTTTCAAGACCAATGAGTTTGTTCAATTCCTGTAAATATTCATCTAAAGTGTGAGTTTCTTCAGAGGTATTGGAAGCACTGGTGTTTTGTTTGAGTTTAATTGGTTTTAAATTAACATCATCATCTGTTAATTTTGATTCTAGTTTGTTAATGTAGGTGGAATACTTATTTAATACGACTTCATCAAGTTCATTGTCCGCTGTTATGAAAAATTTACCGAATAGCTTATAACAGCCAAACAATTCATTTGTTGAGCTTAATTCATGCATATCTAAGTCTTTACCATATAAGTCTAGCTGATGCAAGTATTTGAATGATAATGGATAATCATCAATTTTCTCGTCCGCCAGTTTCAATATGTCTTCTTTTGTATATGTAGTGTCTAAAAGTACATTTATGAATTCAACTTCATTTTCGGTAATCTTACCATCGCACAGGCCAAGATATGAGAAATATCTAAATAAATCATCGATTATGACAGTTTCGATTGAAATATCCTTTAGGTTTTCAATATAAGGCTTGAATACACTGGCTGTCTTAACTATAAACTTCAGATTATTGAAGTATCTAACCAAATAATCCATGTGAATTGTTTCCACATCAGTATGGCAATTTTGACAAGTCTTTTGACTTTTATCTAAAATTGTACCGCAATCACTACAAATACTCCATTCCAACATATTATCAAGTTCAATTATCTGATTTTCTTTTATAAAAGAGCAATCCGAATATTATACTTTTCAAATGCTTTTTTACTATGTTAATATATGGTGTTTTATTTTATAATAGTTATTGTTAAATATGAAAAAAATATTTTTTAAATAAGAATATATAAATTATTTCAAAAAAAGAGAAAAAAATAAGGAGATTATCCTTATCTCATAACTTTTGCTGTTTTTTTAACAGTATCCTTTAAATAAGATGCCTGATAAGTTATTTTTTTACCTACCTTAAGTTTTTTCAGGATTGTCTTTTTAATTGTAACCTTTGCAACACCATATTTGTTGGTTTTCGCTTTCAAGGTTTTACCATTGAATTTGAAGTAGACAATCTTGCCTTTGAGAAGGGATTTTCCATGTTTTAATGTTGCCTGCAACACAAGCTTTTTAGCTGATTTTTTAACCTTAACGGTTTTCAAAATCACTGCATGCTTTATTTTTAGGGTTGCAGTTTTAATAGCATTCTTGTATTTTACTGATACAGAATATGAACCTGGAACAATTTTTGTAGGGATTTTGAATTTGACGACACCTAGGGCATTTGTTTTCACATTAAATGAAAATTTGCCGATTTGGATTTTTACAATTTGGTCTTTAGGAACTAACTTGCCGTAAACATCATAAATTTTTAAATTGATGTATTGGCTGGCACCATAATACATATTAACGTTTTTAAGCCCAACAATCTTGTTATCAAAATGAACAATAGTCATACGACTAAATCCAAATACGCCATTTTCTGTGTATACTTTTGCTCCAAGAGTAAGTGAATCTTCCTTGTTGACTTGATAATTCAACTTGTAAAATGCCTTAATTTTTTCATTTAAATCCTTAATTAATATGACATTTGTTTCATTCAGATTTATTTCTGCAATAGGTATTTCGGAAACATAAATTACAAGTATTGCATTTGTACCATTATCTATAGATACGCTAATTTTTCCATTATCGCCAAAATTAATTGAAGACGGATTTGATATAACAGCGGGGCATATAGTGATGTTTCGTGTGATATTTTCAACATTGAAACTGCCCTGATAATATGCCCTGAATTCATAACGTCCAATCTTATCAGATGGCAGACTAACAATTACAGCACCATTCTTTAGAGAAACAGACTTGTAAAATTTGAAATCAATTTCACCAGGATATCTGATTTCAACAGTTACATTGCCGACATCATCCTTAGCAAGTTTTAATCTAAGATCAACATTTGAATTATAATCATACACCCCAATCATGTCTTCAAAAAATGCAACGACATCAATTGTCGTATTTATGCTTCTTGATGGATATTTAACATCACCAGGATATGTTACTGTAATGTTATGCCTGTTCGGTTTTAAATCATTAGTTGGGATTTTATATGCAACATATTTACCACCATCAGTGTAGTAACTACCAGTAATTTCTGTATATGGTGATTTTTTACCATCAATTAGAACAACTGGAGCTGCCTTAATGTCCTTGGGTAGTATGAATACAATCATATTATAATTAACTTTCTGATAGTTATATATTCCATAACCATTATTAATTTCAAAAGGATATGTTAGGTTAATAGTCTTTTTTTGTGTAAATTTAAGATCTTTGCCACTGAATCTTACCTCAACATCATAGTTTTTGTATTTTTGCAAGGTATTTAATGAAATCCGATAACTTTCATAAAAATCACCGGATACTTCGGTAATCTGTTTTGTTGCATATTTTTTATTATCCACATAAACTGTCAATGTTCCCAGTTCATCCCCAGAAAGGATTACATCAACAACACCAGTATCACTGATTTTACAGAGGTGATCTAAGATTTCGTAGGTTATTGTCTTGTTTACAGGATGAAAATGATTATCCCCTGAATAAATTACTGTTATTGTATGTTTTCCAGGCTCTGAGTATTTAGGTTCCTCATACTTTATGTTTGTTCCAGCATATTCCTTTATTTCATTGTCATGAATGACTGTTACTTTACCGGTCAAATTATAATTGGATAGCACTTCAATATAATAAAAGTACTCCTCGGTATCAGACATATACGACCATAGATAAAACACTTCAGGATAACTGATATCAATTTCCATTGATGGTTTTTCATCTGAAACAGAAATGTTATATTCCCATAGATTTTCTCCATAAACAACTTTCAATTTGTGTTTTCCAAGACTTAAATCTTTAATTGGAACAGTTACAGTACCATTGATAACTTTAAATGTTCCATTTATCATGCCTGACAATGTTAAATTACCACCAACATCTTTGGACTGATTAAATATCAGCTCATAAGTTCCATTTATCCACAATTTTGTTGGTACTCTAATTGGGCTTGAATAGATGTGATATAGAATAGCCTGTTTTGTGCCCTTATATGTGCATGTAAACTCAACAACATTGTCTCCTGCCACAAAACCGGATATTAATACATGAGCCCATCCATTGTCGTTTGCCTTGAATTTATAGGTTTGATTATTTAACTTGGCAATACCTTCGCAATTTTCAGGAAGCCAAATTTCAAATCCTACAGCATCACCATATTCAATTTTATCTGAACCCAATGCATACACATCAAATTGAAATTTAGACCTTGTAAAACTTCCATTTTTAGAGACTGTTGTGTTTTTATTTGTATAAATCAATTCATATGTGTGGGTTGTCAAGGCATATTTGTCCACATTGATTTTTGGACATCCCTTGGCGCAGGATGCATTGTACACATTTTTTCCATCAATCAATATCTGAATGTTTCCAGTTAATTTTTTGCTGAAATCCACCTCAAAATTTTCACCATCGTAGATATAGTCAGAAGAATATACATAGAACATAGGATTAACAGTTTTATTCTTTATAAAACCCACATACTTGCTATCACCAGTGTATTTTAGTGAAACAAAATGTGAAATTCCATAATCAAGATTCAAATCATTTAAAATTAATAAATTTCCGCCTACACTAACCTTCTCATTGTATTTTTCATCCCCATCGATTGAAATGCTGATATTTTCCCTGGCATCAAAGGGCATGTTGTTCACTTCAATCTTATTAATCATTTTGTCTGAAATTTCATCAGGAATGTTAACTTCATAATCATTATTTTCAATAAGTGCTGTTTTCATATCGTCTTGAGTATTTATTGAGGAATTGGAATCATCCAATACATTTTCTGTCGTATTTTCTGCTGCATTGACAGAACTTATCAAAAATAAAAGCAAAATAGAAAAAATTATTATTTTCCTCATTACAAACTTCTCCTAATATTTATTATGTACATGTTTATACATACATAATAATAAAATATTTGCATGATTCTGCCGCAAATGTCTGCATATGTCAGCCGGATTTAAATCGAATTATCAATCACTCCACCACATTAATCTAATTTGAATTAATCATCCCCATCAAGTTATATATAAGAAAATGAACAAAATCTATACCAATTATTACAAGGTGAAAAAATGTCAAAAATGTCAAAAATCGTGGAATACGCACTGGAGAAAAAACATCCGGAATATCTCATGAGCGCAGACGCTGCCCGTGAACATATGCAGAAGCGTTCCTTGGAGGAGGACAATGAATTTAAATTACCAAAAAGAATATACAAATCCAAAGTCGAAAGCAGAGAAATGTTCGGCTGCCAGACACTCATATTCAATGGCAGTGAAGACATAAGCCAGATTGTCATCTATCTTCATGGAGGAGCATACGTTAACGAAATAATGATTCCACACATATCATTTTGTGACAGACTTGCAAAAAAGATCAGCGGTACAGTATTTGCTCCTTTGTATCCTCTTGCTCCAAACCACACCTATGATGAAACCTATGAGATTCTCGAAAAACTCTACAGGCATCTTTTAGAACAGGAAAAACCAATAACCATTATGGGAGATTCTTCAGGCGGAGGACTTTCTGCAGCATTTGCAGAGTATCTGGCTGCCAACGATTTGCCTCAACCGGACAACCTTATTCTGATATCCCCTTGGGTTGACGTGTCAATGTCAGGAAAATACGATGACGTTGAAAAAGATCCTATGAGTGGAGTGGAAGGTCTTCGAGAAATGGGAAAGGCCTGGGCAGGTGATTTGGATTTGAAGGACTATAAAGTAAGTCCACTATTTGGAGATGTGAGCAAGTTTCCAAAAACAACCATATTTGTTGGAACACACGAACAGATTCAACACGACGTCACCGACTTCTACAACAAGCTAAAGGACAACGGTATAGATGCTGAGCTTAACTTGGGTGAGGGAATGAACCATGTCTATCCGGTTTATCCTCTGGTTCCAGAATCAAAAGAGGCATTCAACCATATCGTTGAAAGAATACTAAAATAGATATATTGAAATATACATTAATTTAATTATGAAAGCGACAGAATTACTTGAAGAAATCAGGCAAAACCTAAAAGATTATCCTATCGAATATCTTAGAAACAAGGTTACAGATGACAGGTACAAAGATCCGCTAACAAAACAGCTCGCCAAATACAATTCACAGGCATGGGATGAAATTTTTGCGCTAAACATTACTGAAGACTATGAAATAAAAGACGGAGTGATTGAAAACATCAAAAATGACATTGACTTTTATTTTGACACCTATGCTGGAGGAGATGAGGAAACCCGAGAGTTTACAAAATACATCTCACTTTATCTGGCGCTTATGGCCAAAAAACCGCTGCATCCAGTTGGAGACAATCCTGCAAAAGACCAGGTCTTTTTAGAAAACGGAGAATACAAATGCAAAACAAGAATCATGAGCATCAAGGATGAAAACTCCTTATGCCGTTATTGCATCTGCAAAAATGCAGGCTTTTCATTCGGATTTTAGATGGAGAAATTAACGATGGATGACGAATATCTGAAAATGTGCGATGATTTTCTTGGAATAATTTCAAAACACGAAGACATTACAGGCAATCTTGTTGTTGACATGCTTAAGAAATACGCATCAACGATTTCAGTCTTTGACATGATGTCTGCCAGCGCAGAGATAATCGAGGAAAACAAGTACGTTCAGGAAAGCTATAGAAAAGACAGTGAAAAGTCATATGTTGAGATTTTCATATTTCGCGTAAAGGACATAATGACCGATTCAAACGATTATAAAAAAAGCATTGACAAAAAAGACATTACAGATGCCATTGAAACATTAAAGTCCAATTACATCAACGGAACACAGGATTCACAAAACAAAACTCCAATTATGGGCTGCATAGCTTCAATCTACACCACATTCATTCTACAAGAACCTATTCATAAGGTTGGAACACCATTTCCAGGATCCCAAAAAGTCGTAGAGAAAAACGGAAAATTCTATTGCCCCGTCAAAGATTCAAACATAGACACACCTAATGCCGTGTGCAACATATGCCTTGCAGAGCAATCAGATATATGAATGGCTTGAATCCCCATTGATTTTCAATTTTCCCCAGTTAATATCATGAAGACATCCTAAAGATAATGATTTCAAAGCTGTTTTAATCTGGAGATATCGCAAAAATCGCCACAGATTATATCTCCACAATCCACAGATAATTGGTTTTTTGCTGCTCACCTAATGGATATCCTCCAGTAACCACTATCAAATCCCCTTTATTGAGATTGAATTCATCCTGAGCAATTTTTTTAAGATTATTAACCATATCCGGAGTGCTTTCATAAATTTCCGTCACTACCGGCTTGACACCAAAGTTCAATACAACCTTTTCTGCAATGTGATTGGAAGGACAGCAGGCTAAAATCATAGTGTCCGGCCTAAAATTACTAATTCTTCTTGCCGTAAATCCGCTGAAAGTAGGTGCAACTATCAGTTTGATATCGGAGTATTCAACAGCATCTGCAACAAGCTTGGTTATTGTATCGCTAATGCCTATTGTTCCCCTGTAATCAATATATTTAGTATAGTCTATGGTGGATTCCACATATTTACATATTTTGCTCATTGTTTCAACTGAATTTATCGGATAATCCCCTACAGTTGTTTCTCCGGATAGCATCACACAATCGGTTCCATCCAATATTGCATTTGCCACATCGGAAACCTCCGCTCTTGTAGGTCTTGGATTTTCACCCATGGAAGCCAGCATTTCAGTGGCGACAATGGCAAATTTGGCTTTCTGGCGGCATTTTTCAATGATGTTCTTTTGAAGTATAGGTAGCTCTTCCATTGGAACATTGACACCCAAATCTCCTCTGGCAACCATAATACCGTCTGATACATCAATTATCTCACCAATATTTTCAATGCCCTTGTGGCTTTCAATCTTTGAAATGATAAGTGCATCTCCACCGGATTCTTCAATAATTTTTCGAGCTTCGATCACATCTTCCCTTGAATTTACAAAAGACAAAGCCAAATAATCACAGGCATGCTTTGCTGCAAAGGCAATATCCTTCCTATCGACCTCACTCATAAAATCCAGTTTCAAATCAACACCAGGTACATTGATTGACTTGTGATTCTGAATCTTCCCGTCACCCAATGCCTTCAAAACCACATAATCATTTTTCTTGTCAATGACTTCCAACTCAAGAAGGGCATTGTCTATAAGTACCTTGTCGCCCACGCTTATCAGATCAATCGCATCACTGTGATTAACTCCAAACTCTTCCCTATTTCCCCTTATGCATGTTTTGCTCATTTTAATGGTATCGCCTTTATGAAGCATCACCCCATCAGAGGAGAATTCCAATGTTCTGAATTCTGGCCCCTTGGTATCATACATTACAGCAATTGGAACGCCGGACTCTTCACGCACATCCCTTATAACATCCAATGTTTTTAAAATGCTTTCTGTTGTAGCATGACTGAGATTGATACGTGCACAATCCATACCGCTTTTTGCCATTTCACTCATGACCTCAAATGAATCTGATAAACTGTTCAAAAATAAAAACATTACTATATAAATATATGTTCATAAGTATAAAAATAAATAGCTATTCAAAAAATTATTTTTACAATTTGAAAACCAATAATAGTGTTAAAAAAAAAGTGAATAAAAAGAAAATATGAAGAAAAAATTACCTAATCTTCAAAATCCTTTTTGATAATCTTGTTTTCCCATGTTGTGAGCTTATATCCGTTTTTGACATGCTCAATATTTTCAATAGGCACGAGAGGTATCTTACCAAGTCCTCCAGGTGAATTATATACGTATGTAGGTTTACACATACCGCTTGTTCTTCCTTCCAAATGCTTCATGATTTCCAATCCTTTTGAAATGTCAACCTGGAAGTGATTTGTGCTTTTAACATCTTTTGGATGGAACAGATAATATGGAATTACACGATATTTCTGCAGTTCCTCATTGGCTTTTTGGATGCAGTACTTATCATCGTTTACATTATGCAGCAACACCATCTGATTTCTCACAAGCACTCCATTGTCAACCAGCATATCAACAGCCCTGACAGCCTGAGGAGTAATTTCACATGCGTGATTGAAATGTGTAGATAACTGAACCCTATATTTTCTAAGTAAAACTGCCAAATCATTATCAATTCTGAAAGGAAGAGTTACAAGAGTTCTTGTACCTACCCTTATTACATCAACATGGCTTATTTGGGACAGTTTTTCAAATATATTTTCCAGCTGACTGTTGGACAGCATTAACGCATCTCCGCCTGTAACCAACACTTCCCTGATTGTCTCATGGTCAGCTATAAATTCTATTGATTCGTCAATGTATTCTTTGGAAGTGTGCTTATCGAAGTTGCCTATCAGTCTGCGGCGTTGACAGTGCCGGCAGTACATCGGACATGCGTTAGTAACATTAATGATTAGCTTATTTGGATATCTTCTTGTGATTCTTCCGGAAGGATTGGACTGTTCCTCGCACATCGGGTCCAAATGTCCTGATTCATCCAATTCATTTATGCTTGGAATGGATTGTAATTTTATAGGACAGTTAGGATTGGAAAAGTCGATTAATGAAAAGTAATATGGTGTAATTGCAAACCTGTGTTTTTCACTGACTTGACTGATTTCATCATATTCCTTTTTTGAAAGGTCAGTGTACTTCAAAATTTCATCGACATCACCAATACGGTTTTTCATTTGCCATTTAGGATTCTCCCAATCTTCCTGTGATGCATTTAATTCGTTTAATATCTTATTTTTATTATTTTCATATAATATTTTTGAAGATTCACTGAAACCAATTCTAACTTTTGATTTGTGTTTATTATCATCAATAGCGATTTTATCGAGTTCATTGGACCGAATTAATGATTTTTTTCTATTGATGTCTATAATATCATGCCTCATTTTCATATAGTTTTTTATAATTCCAATAATACTTTTGTTAACACTAAATATAATGATTTTGATTATAACGATAAATTTTATGTATGCATGCTGAAATATCTCAAAAAAAATGTCCTGCCATCAGGGCAGCATCATCAAAGACAATTTCCGAAATGTGTTATTCTAAATTATCAACTATCTCATCGCCCAAATCAGTTAAGCGATACAATCTACCTTTTCTAGCTTCTTCATTTAGACATTCAACTGCACCGACGTCCTTTAATTCACTTAAAACTTTTGATATATGATTAGGAACAATATCACAGTCCTTAGCTATTACGGTTGGTATTTTAACATCATCCTTTAATGTTTTCATTACCTTTACACGGTAAGAGCTAATATTAACATAAGCAAATTTTTTTAAGGTTTCATCATCTATAATAACATCTCCTAAAATAATATAATCAATTAAACTATTTAAGTTTATCCACACAGGATATTAAATGACGATTATTGTTTTTTACATGAAAAAAGATTATACCATTAAAAAATGTGCAAATAAATGATTTTTTAATTATTGTTTTTTACATCAAATATCATTTGAGCATAATGAATTCAACTCAATCTTTCAAATTATCTGCAATTTCATCGCCCAAAGAGGTCAGCCTGTATAGTCTTCCACGTTTTGCTTCTTCATTAACGCATTCAACAACACCATTCTCTTTAAGATCCCTTAAAACATTTGACATATGATTTCTTCTAATGCCAGTGTCATTTGATATTTCAGTTGGAGTCTTGACTTCATCCTTAAGTGATTGAACAGTCTTATGCCTATAAGAGGATATATGAACCTTTGCAAATATCTTTAATGTCTCATCATCCATATTAACACACCAGATTGTATAAATAATAATAGTTGTTAATTATTAATAAATATTTTGTTATTAACTTGTTAGTTATTCTGCAGTGAAAATATTTTGGATTTGTGAGAAGACATCCCTTTCAAAACTGCTGTCCTGATTCAAATTATCCAAAGCCGTTATCCTTCCTTCAATTGCTGATTTGAAACTTGAATCCAATTTAAAGTGATTATACAAAAATAAGTCGAATGCATCCAATGCATCCCCATACAGTTCTATTTCATTGAATATCAGTGCCTTTTTAAGCAAGTATTTTTTGTCGATTCCAACGGCCTTCTTTAGACTGTCAGCACAGTCCTTGCCTAAAGAATGCCTGCACCAGCCAATACCGAAATATGCCAGACCATTATCCAAAGCATGATTGGATGCCTCAAAGCTTTCTAAAGCATCATCAATCCGATTGAGCCGAACTAAAATCAAAGCCTTCTTGTTCAATAGTTTATAGAGAATTTTATTCTTAAAGCGTGACGGGTTAACCAGCGCCTTATCGTAAAAATCCAATGCCTTTTCAAATTCCCCTTTTGCTGCAGATTCGTCTCCCGCATAGATATTTCTCTTAATTTTTGGAAAATTATCCCTTTCCTCGGATGATTTTTTTAAAAGCAGCTTATGATATTCAATATCCTTTGGACAACCAGATTGAATTGCCCTTTTGTAAAAGCGAAGGGACTTTACAAAGTGACCCTGATTAAACAGGGCATGTGACTTGTTAATCAAAGCCTCAGAATAATCTTCATCGAAAAATATTGCCTCATCAAAACATTCAATAGCTTTGCCATATTTTTGAAGGTTTAAAAGTTCAATTCCCCTGTCCAATGTGTTTTTAACTTCTATTTCACGAGTCAAATGCAATGTTTTATAGAAAGGATTTATATTTTCATCACAAATCCTATTAATGAATAAGTCATCCCTACAAATCCAGTTTGTAGATACACCGTCAATGGCTATTTTAATCAAATCGTCTTTTTTGTCAATTTCAAGTTCCAGGGGAAGTTTTTCAATGTCCATCATATTACTTTGGGACGCCATAAAATAAATATTTTAGCCAAAATCACTTTCAAACATGCAGGTGATTCCATTGAATTCACAGTTTTTGCAGTTGATTTCATGAATAGGATAGTCATCCCTTTCAATATGGCTTACAATGCCTGAGAGATACTCAAAAATAAATTTATTGGACTTGTCAAATGATATTTCATACTGCTTGTTTTCGTCAAGGACATGGAGGACCAATGAACTTATCTCAAAGTCATCGTTTTCAAGCAGTGCATATGCATAGTAAGATAAAATTTCCATGTAAAAATAATGATAGTTGCGGATATCATCGCGAGAGCGAATGAAATGAATCAGATTTACACCACCATCATTTTCCTTAACGATTAAATCAATTATTCCATTGACATCATACCCGTCAATTTCAAGAGAGACAGGATAGCTGTAGTCAACAATATCATAATCTTTTCCATAATCAAGCCAATAATCAGCAATATGATCAAACAGCTCCCTAAGCTGCTTTTTCATTGACTCTGATGCAAAGCTATATGACTTTACGACTTCACTCACAAGATTATGAATATCTTCACGAGTCCAATCCTTTTGAAGCTTAGGATTATGAATCGTGTTGAGAAGAACCTTAAGTTTGGAATTTATGAATTTGTTGATGTTTTTAGGGTTCTGATAGCACAGATTGTTTTCAAGATTGTACTTCAAAGGGCAATAGAGATAGTCTTCCAGAATGTCTTCAAATTCCACCTGCCTGAACAGGTTCGATTCCCTATGCATATGTGAAGTTACTTTCTTGAGTTTATCAACATCATCAGGCTCGATTCGCGGAATTTTACCAAAATCATCTTCAAATCTTTTCAAGACGCTCGGAAGGGGAAAATTTACTCTTGACTGAACGGCAGATAATATCAAAAGCTCTTCTGCACGGGTGTTTGCAACATAAACAATACGCTCTTCCTCATGATTCAGTGCCTTGATTTCATCCTCTTCAGACATCTTATATTTCAAAAACCTGTTTGGAGTCGGATATCTTGGACGTTCAAAATCATCCTTTCTGTTATTTCTAAATACGATAGGAAACTTGTTTTCCTTAAGTGAAGCAGTAATGACTACCGGATATTCAAGACCTTTAGCCTTGTGAACAGTCATAATGTGAACCTTTTGGGAATTGTCCTCATATTCATTGATCGGACAGCTGTAATACTTTAAAGAGCGATGAAGATAATTGAAAAGACCAATTACATCATGCTTTCCCATAATGTTTTCATAATCAGATATTATTCCTGAAATCAATGCAAGGTTGAGGGATGCCTTTCTTGCCTCGAAATCATTTCGTGAGGACAGCTCCTCAAGATATCCTGCAGCATTCAGCAGCTTGTAGAAAACCTGAAGGGAGGTGGGTTTCTTGGAAAGTTCAATATCATTGTCAAACAATTCCCTTTTAAGCTCATTCAAACTTGCAAAAAAATCCAAATCATGCTCATCAACTATTCCAATGCTTCTAAGTTCATCCCGACTTAAAAGAGATATGTCAACCTTATTTGTCTTCTGGAAGATATCCTCCAAAACGTTATCAGAATAATCACGCACAACATCCATAAAAGATTTGGACTGCTTGTTTTCAACCAGAGGCTCGTATTTGCCGGTGTAGTTTACGACATTCTGATGATACTTGAACTCTATTTCCTCCAGGACCTGTATTGTCCTGTAATCAAGGTTGAAAATCTTTGAAGAATTATAATATCTGTCTGTAAATGAAAGCAGATTAATCCAATGGCCTCCATCACCATATCTTGCAATCAAAGTTGGATTGAAAGGCAATATATACCAGAAAAGTGCCAAAACGGCTTTAACCTCATCCTGATATATCAAATCATCAATACCCTTAAGATAATATGGAATGCCTTCACGGTCAAATACGTCAAGAATTTCCTTTTTGTCCCTGTGGGATCTGAAGAGAACCGCAACATCACTCAGCTTTTCTATTTTTCCACTGGCCAGGAGATTTTTGATAATGAAAGCTATTGACCTGTATTCCTCAAGGTCATCTCTGCTTTCAATCAAATAAACCGGCATTTTATGAGAATTGCTTGCCTTAAGATTTTTTTGAGTTTGTCTTTTTGATTCAATGTATTTTTCATTGAATTCAACAATGTCTGAGCTTGAACGATAGTTATTTACAAGAATCTTGTTTTCAAACTCATCGGAGTTTGCATAATCGGTGAAAAACTTAGGGTTTGCACCTCTGAACGAGTATATGCTCTGGTCCGCATCGCCAACGACTGTAAATGTATCCGCAATGCTTTGAAGCTTTTCAAATATCTGCATCTGAATGGCATCTGTATCCTGAAACTCATCAATCAAAATGTTTTTGTATTCCACACGGGAAAGATTATCTGGATTGGACAAAAGTTCCAGGGTTTTGATGAGAAGATAGTTCTGGTCACAAACGTGTTCCCTTTCCATAAGGTCAATCCAATTCGGATATGACTCTACAATCTGGCGAAATCGAGCATTATATAAATCCTCATCGAAATCATTGTACTTTATTTCCTTTTTGGATGGATACTGGTTATTTGAATCATAATATTGGCAAATCCATTCCCTGTACTCATCAGACACCCTGAAGTTTTCCCTGACATAATCAAGAAGTGATTGAGTGTCAACTTCAAAAAGTGCATACTCCTCATATTTTTTAAGGGCATGTGACGATTCATAGCTTCTTAAAAATGCCTCGCCAGTGAATCCAAGCTCTTCCTTGTGCTTGTTGAAAAACAGGTTCCTTTCAGAATCCCTCTTAAGCAGATTATATGGAATTTCAGAAAAATCAGACAATACTGACCTACAATAGCTGTGAATTGTACTTATTCTCATCTGGTTTATGACGTTCAAGTCAAGTTTGGTGTCTTTTTTGAAACGCTCCTTGAGTTCATCTGCAGCCTTGTTTGTAAATGTAATGACAAGAATGGAAGACGGATCGGCAGTCTTGAGAAGATGAAGGACTCTTTCAATGATTACGCTTGTTTTTCCAGCTCCAGGACCCGCATTAATGACCAATGGCTTATCTTCATCATACTCAATTGCACTGATTTGATAATCATCCATTTCCATTTCAGGAGGAATTTCCTTTACAAAACAGTAGTCATACTTTGTCTGAGCTTCAAAATTGAATTTTCGGGTTAAGGCATTGCCTTCACTGTCAACCAAATCCAAAGTCAAAATATAATCCTGAATGAACTTGTTGAGATTGTTTCTGATTATCTCCAAAGCCACCCTTCGCTCTTCTATAGGCATGTCTTCGGTAAACATCAAATCGCTGCCGTCCCTGCCCAGGACATTTGATGAAATGGAATCGACTTTAAGATTGTTTAGCATCAGGAAAAGCTCATCATTTGTTAGTCTGACATCCTTTGGAATATAGTTCAGGTCAAAGTCATAGTTGACCTCCAAAAACTCTTCACGAGGATTGAAGTAATTATCATAGATAATCTCAAAAATCTGTTTATAGACTCCCTTAACATCATTGATTGTATAATGAACGGACCGGTCATTGAATACGTCTATTGTGAAAACCAGTTCCTGTGAGGTTTTCTGGCAGAACAAATCAAGGATAACCTTGGCCGTTGCAATGGCAAGTGTGTAGTTTTCAAGGACAATTAACTTTTCCATGACCGTGCACAAGTCATAGAGATCCTTGAATTTTGTTTCAAGAAAAGAAAAAACGCTGTTTACCCTCATTTTATTCACTACCATAATTGATGCACAGCATTGTCAGGAATGCTCCGTTGATGTTGTCTGCACATATCAATCCATTTAGAATCTTAGATCTGACATCCTTTTTAATTATTTCTCCATCGCCAACGGTTAAATCCTTGGTTTCGAGCAGCTTATTGAATGAATCTCCATTTCCTAAAACCAGACTTTCCCATTTGGAAATGGCTTCCGCCTTTTTAGTTTCAGATTTTCTCATTACCTTATCGAAAAAGGCATCCTTGATGCTTGTGAAGTTCTTGCCGTCCAAAATCTCGGCATACAGCTCGTTTGTTATCTCGATGATATCCCTATCGTGAATGTTGGGATTTTCTCTTTTCACCCTTTCGACAGTTAATGCATCGTAATTGTTTCCCACAATATGTTCCAGGCTTCTGATATATGAATCCTGCTTGACGGCATTTGAAAAGTAATACTCCAAACTGCGTTTGATTTCAAAATCACTGATATTCTCGTTGCTTATCTTATCATCAATTTTGTTGTAGATTATGTCCAGATCACGGGAAGACACTTCATATTTGGCTAAAAATTTAACATAGAAGTCACTTTCACTATTCATAAGAAAAGACAGATATTCCAATTTGTTTCTTTTCTCTGTTTCAATGCATTTTTGTCTAAAATACTCTTCAGTAACCTCGACAAGATTGTCATCGCTTGAAATGACCTCCTCTGAAATATCATCCTTAAGTTTTGATACTATAAGCTCGCATTCCTCAAGGCTCAAATCATATGAGTATAAAAGATATTTGAAAAATGGAGTGTCATAATCTCCAATGAGTTCGTCAAGTCGTGAAAGAATAACTTCATTAATCATACTATGTTAATGTTTGTTAAAAATTAAATAAATAAATTTAGTTTTCCTCACTGTCATCATAGGCTTTTTGGAGTTTGGAAATCACTTTTAAAAATTCGTCATTATCTTCAAAAATCAATATTTTCGAATCATTCATGAAAATCCCTACAGCCAACACCTGATTTTTGGCAAAACTTTCTGATTTCTCTGAATACTCTTTTCAAATCACTTTTCAAATATGAATCTGAAAAATAATAGGAAAGCGATATCGTACCGTCCGGCGATACTATATCCACCACATTATTGTGAATTACTACATCCTTTGCGTTGAAGTGAGATATGCTATTTTCAATGTTTCCAACAGCCACATCACCATCAACATCATCAATAATCTTAAAGGAAGTTAAAAGATTTGAATTTCTTTTAACCAACCTGTCAATTGCTCCCAAATCAATAATATTCATAATTATCCCCCTTAAATTAAAATGCTTCCAAAAGCTAGGCAGGCTACCAGATAGCCCACCATGAACAACAAATCCTTCAAAATATTAAACCTCCATAGCTTTTTGCCAAATCCTCATCAAACACATACCAAATGCGATTTTCAATGATTACCTGTTTTTTAAGTTCATCCAAACAGATTGCTTTGATAATATGTTTTCCCTGTTTGTAATACCAAAAATTATCTCGTCTGCAAACCCTGAATATCCCTGTTTCATTTTCCAGATAGTTGAGTTCCAGTTCAACAGTCAAGAGTTCCTCCAAAAAATAGAAAACATTTCTAAGTTCCCTATTTTTTACATGATGCAAGTCCAAAATTCCATAGTCTATTGCTTTCAATGTTTCATTTGTTAAAAAATCTGCGATTTCATCCGTAAATTTAGTCAAACAAACTCTCATGTAACCTCACAATAATTATTCTTCTAAAACGATTATTTCCAGCAGCAAATCCATTACGAATTTGTTTAAAGGATTATCAAGCGACAGGAATTGCCGGTTTCCACGCTCTGATCCGAACTCTGCAAAGAACGGCGTGTGATGGCATCCCCCATCAACAGTAGTTCCGAGAGTTACCTCATCATTCAAAACCTTGATTCCAAAGTCTGCGAATTCGAATACCAAAACCTCTGAACTGGAAGTTGTGAATGTTTTTGTCATGTTTCCATATTCAAGAGTAAATACAGCACCTTCAGAAGTGCTTTCACCGGTTGCATGTATCAGCCTGATATATATTCCGTTTTCATGAATTTTCCTTTCCAAAAACTCAAAGAAAGCATCATCCATGCTTTCAAAAGTGTATTTTTCATCGGCCATGCCTGCATAGGTGGGCATGTAATCTTTTGATGTGAGCTCGTCCACATAGAAGTGAAAATCCTCATTTCCATTTACGGCTTTTTCAACAGTCTTAAGCACATTTATATTAATTTTTCCAGATACGTTCATATTTTTTCCTCAATGATAATGGTTTAAAAGTCTATTATGCAGAAATTTCTTAAATACTCTAAAAAATCTCCAGTCCGTGAATATCTCCCCAACATTAAAGCAATGACACAGACTACGGTTACAATTGCCAGTATAGGCAAGCATACGAATTCATCTAAAATTGGAATCACGAATAACCTCCAAATTTGAAAAATTTCAGTAGCTGTTTAACAAAGAATAGTGAATAGGAGTTAAACAAATGATAGGATATAATTGAAGGATTGCTAAACAGCTACTCATCTTAATACAAATAGATAAAAGTTGTTTAATCATTTAAAAAGGTGAAAGAATATGAACTATTGAAAAAAATGATTAAACAACAGATAAACGTGATTAGAACATTACCCTTCCAGTAATGCTGTTTGTTAATTGGGTCATGGTTATCAACTCCTCAAAGTGATAAGTTCGTATAGAGTCAAATTTCAATAATGGCGTGGTTAATATATACCCATTTTTAATGTGCAGTATAATTTATATAATGATGCCATATAAATACTTTTTGTTTTTTGTGAGATAATTAGGAAAAATCAATAGTCATTTTAAAACAAGAACAATTTTACATGCTAAAAGCAATTTTGAAAACTTTAAAAAAAATTAATTAAAGAGAGTTATAACTCTCCTCTTTTACGTCTTTCGTCCAATAGCTCAAGACCCAAATCACCTAATTTGTATTTTTGGATTTTACCACTTGTTGTAAGTGGGAATTCATCAACAAAGAACACATATTTAGGCACCTTATAACGGGCAATGCTTCCGATACAGAAATCACGAATATCCGCTTCGGTGACATCATCGAATCTGTCTTCCTTGATAATGAACGCTCCAACAATTTCACCATATTTTTCATCAGGAATTCCTGCAACCTGAACATCCTGAACACACTCATGAGTAAACAGGAACTCTTCGATTTCACGAGGGTAAATGTTTTCCCCACCTCTGATAATCATGTCCTTAATACGACCGACAATGGAGTAATATCCATCTTCATCCACAGTTGCAAGGTCTCCGGAGTGTAGCCATCCGTCCGGTTCGATGGTTTCAGCGGTTTTTTCAGGCATGTTGTAGTAACCTTTCATCACATTGAATCCCCTGCACATGATTTCTCCAGGTTCGCCGACACCAACCTCTTCACCGGTTTCAGGATCTACAATCTTAACTTCAATATTAGGGAATTTTCTACCTACTGTATTTATTTTTTTCTCGAATGTATCAGCAGCATTGGTTTGTGTAAAACCTGGAGCCGCTTCGGTAAGACCGTATACACTGGTAATCTCTTTCATGTTCATCTTTTCAATAGCGTCCTTCATGGTTTCCACAGGACATGTTGAACCGGCCATGATACCTGTACGAAGTGAGCTCATATCAAACATTTCAAACATAGGGTGATTCATCATACCTATAAACATTGTAGGCACACCATAAATGGATGTGCATTTTTCCTTTTGAATTGATGATATTGCAAGAAGAGGATCATACTCTTCCAATACAACCATGGTTGATCCGTGAGTGATTACTGCCATTACACCCAATACAGTTCCGAAACAGTGGAACAATGGTACCTGCAAAAGAAGTCTGTCTTTAGCAGTATAGTTCATGTTTTCTCCGATGTAGTAACCGTCATTTACAATGTTACGTGAAGTGAGCATTACGCCTTTAGGAAAACCTTCAGTTCCGGAAGTATACTGCATATTGATTACATCATGCTGTGTGACTGAATCCTTGATTTTCTGGTATTCATCATCGTCATAGTTCATTCCAAGCAGCAATAGCTCGTTGGTATTATACATTCCCCTATGCTTTTCCTGACCCACATGGAAAATGAATTTCAAATGAGGGAATTTTTCAGCTACAAGGTGTCCCCTTGCACATGATTTGAGTTCTGGAACAAGTTCGTTTATTATGTCAAAATAGCTAGTGTCCCTAAATGCATCTGTCATCGCCAATGCCTTCATATCAGACTGTTTTAGAACATATTCCAATTCATGGGATTGGTAAGCTGTATTGACAGTTACAATTGTAGCGCCTATTTTTGCTGTTGCAAACATGTATGTTAACCATTCAGGCACATTTTTAGCCCATATTCCAACATGATCTCCCTTTTCAATTCCAATAGCCAGCATTCCTTTTGCCAGGTTGTCTACTCTTTCATCAAATTCTTTGTATGTAAATCTTAAGTTTCTATCCGGATAAACGATAAATTCATGATCTGGTTGTTTTTCAACCATTGATTCGAAAAATTTTCCTAACGGCAGTTCTGTAAATAATTCTGACATCCTTTCACCTCTAATTAATTAAACAATAAAATAACTAAACCAAAATGCAAATCATAAATGCAATCCCAATTGCAATGTTTTCAAGTTTAAATTCAAATCATCTGTGTAAAATCTATCTATTTTTGGTTTTAAAGTTATTTTATATCAACCTCAGTACGGAGTGTATAATACTGCTAATATTTTAGCGGATTTTTCTCCACTTGCGTGTAAATGGTGAGGTACTGCTGAGTCATAAAAGATTGTATCGCCTTCACCGATTGTGAAAGTGTCCTTACCATAAATTACTTCAATTTCGCCTTCTAAAACATAAATGAACTCTTCACCTTCGTGAGAGGATAATTCTTTTTCTCCTTCTTCAAATTGAATGTCAATTAAGAAAGGATCAATGTTTCTGTCTATTTTACCTGCACCTAAAGAATGGAATTCAAGGTTGGTGGCATTTGTCACGTCTTCTCTACCTGAGAAATAAAGTGAGTTTTCAGTTTTTCCACCTCTTGTGATTACAGGTCCAAGTTCTGGAGTGTCATCTAAAAAGGTTCCTAATCTAACTCCAAGGGCTCTTGCCATTTTGGTTAATGGTGTAAGTGATGGAATTACTTCACCAGCTTCCATAGCTTCAAGAACTTCCTGTTTTACGCCACTTCTTTCGGCTAAATCTTCTATAGACATGTCCTGTCTAGTTCTAATATCCTCTTCATTTGTCATATTTTCACACATTTTTTTGAATTTACACTTAAAACAATTTAAGTATTAATAATTATCTTCAACAAGATATTTAAAAGTATCTTATAATATACAATTTTTGATTGTTTTATTTGGAATTTTTTAAAATTAACTGAATTATCACGTTAACATTCATCAATGAAATCGACTTGAACAAAACTGCAATATTGCTCCCATTTCATTAAATTTGTTGGGAAATAATATAATAATCAAATATAATTGTTTTAACTTAAAAAAATATAAAACAAAGCAAATATTGACCTTAAAATTAAGAAAAAAGATATATACCATAAAAACCAATACTAAACTGTAAAGATTCATCCTCAAATCTTTACAAAAAATGTCATGTAGAAATCGAAAACTATATTCGTTTGTGAATTAACTCCCTTGAGAATAGGACCGGTACCAGCCAGTCCTATTCAAAATCACCTAAAAAAATATTTAATACAATTCACCTAATATTGAACAAGGGTGAGAATTTGCAGAAAAACACTAAAATAATAATCATTATTGCACTTCTTCTGGCCGCCGGCGCATATATATTCTATGAAAGCAACCATCATTACAACAACATCTCATATAATACGCTTGGAAATACAAGCATAGGGACTGTTGAGAAAGGAATTTCAGGCAATGTCAGCGCCAACAAGACCATAGCTTTGATTACCGGAATTCATCCAAGGGAAAAATTATCAATAGAACCTGAAATCGAGGCTGCAAAGGAATTTAGAAACAACAACGTGAAAATTATCCACTATAAGGTAACCGTGACAGATCATCCCGATGACTATGATATTGGCAGGGCAAACGGCGAAAACCTTGTTCATGACTATGTAAATCCCGACGTCACATCATCGGATGCCGATGCAGTAATCATAAGCCATTCTCACAAAGTGGATTATGGTGAAGGGTTTTATGTCGCAACACCTGAAATGGACAATGCATCTGTCGAGATGGCTGAAAAAATAAGCAAAAGAAGTGACTTCAATTATTATCCAGTTACAGGAAATGAAACCTACAAGTCAACATCCGCAGTTTTGGTGTCAAAACCTATTGCGCAGGGAGGCTATCCGACTTTGGTATATGAAATACCCGAAAACATCGCCGAGAGGACTTCAACCGACAAGACAAAGGAACTGTTTGGAATGATATCTGATATCATTTCATGAACATTTTTCCTCAAAATTTACCTTTCGAATAATTAAATATATGATTAATTAAACTATAGTAATCATCACCAACTATCAAAATAATAAAAACAAACATTGATATTATCAATGTCAATATCATAAAATATATTTTAAATTTTGTAGATATAGATGAAAGCATTGATAAATATTATTTTCTCCAAATAGAAATATTATTTATATCATATTTAATAAAAATTTAATCAAACAAAGGAGCTATTTTATGTTAACAATTAATGAATGTTACCTCGAATTTGTCGATAAAATATTAAAGCAAGGAAAAGAAACTTATAAGGACTCAAATCATCACCTGATTGAAAGCCTTGGAAACTTCTATATAATTGATGACCCATTCAATCTAAAGTTCAGGGCAAAATACCAACATTACACTCCTGAAATGTTATTATCCGACATAAAAAGCGGAAAATTCGATATAGATGGATGTCCTATGAAAAGCGATTCACTATACGAATATGTAAAATCAGCTGAAAATCCAGATGACCAGGGATTTGTATACACCTACCCTAACCGTATCTATGCTCATTTTAATATTGACCAATTCAACACCATGAAACAAAGAATATTGACTGCAACAGGATCAAACAGGGCAGTGGCAGTTACAATCGACCCGGAACTTGATGCAGACAGAGAAGATATACCATGCCTTCAGTTCCTACAATGCATCGTGCGTGAAAACGAACTGACAATACACTGCATCTTCAGAAGCAATGACATCTTCGGTGCATTCTACTCCAACATGTTTTTCATCGCATATCTCGGATTGAAAATGAAAGAGGAAGTTAATAAAGAACTCATCGGTGAAAAATTAAACTTCGGTGGAGTACATTACCACTCAACATCAGGCCATATCTACAACACCGATTTAAAAGCAGCCCGCAATCTTATTAAAGTTAATAAATAAGGTTTCAATAACCTTATTTAACTGTTATTTTATTTGTATTTTTTAAACTGCCATAGCTTGCAGTTATTGTGAATTTTCCTTTAACAGCATTTACCTTGATTTTAAAGGTGGCCACTCCTTTATTATTTGTTTTTGCATTGTATGTTTTACCCTTGAATTTAACGACAATCTTCTTATTTTTCAAGATTTTACCTTTGGAATTTAACAGCTTGACGTAGAACTTGAAAGTCTTGGACTTTTTGACTGTCAGATCTTTGGTTATCAATGTAGGCTTAATTACTATCTTGTTTGAAACCTTAAATGACTTGTAGGTGGATGTTATTGTATATGTTTTTGCTTTGGCAGATATCTTTAAAGAAGCATAACCATCTGAATTTGTGTATCTGTAATAGGTCTTGCCATTGAACTTGATTGTTACCTTAGCTTTTACCGCAACATTGCCATGATCATCATAGGCTCGAACCTTATAATATTTGCCTGCGCCATAATACATTGTCACGCCACTTGCAGTCAAACGGGAAACAACATTGATTGATTGGGCCTTAACCTCACCAGTAACCAAATTGGAAACAACAACTTGATATTTTCCTTTAGCCAAATCAATATTATAAAATATTTTACCATTATCATTTGTAAACAGATTGTATACATTATTGTTTAGCGTAAGAGTTATTCCAGTATTCTTCAATAGATTGCCTTTGGCATCACGGAAAACGGCAGAATATTTTGCATTGTAAGTATATTTAACAACATTTGACAGTTCAATTGTTGATTTGACTGTAAGTGTTTTTGTGAGATTGGACATAAGGTATTGGTCATTTCCATTGAATAAAACAGAAATTTCGTTTTCTCCAAGATTTGGGGTGAACTTAACCAATCCAACACCACTTCTATTGGTAGTAACATCATAAACTTTTCCGCCAATAGATACTGAAAGCTTACATCCTGAAACTTCATATCCGAATTCATCCATCAAGGTCATAGGGCATGAAATCTGACTATCAAAATAGAAGACATCATCGCAACTAATCACGGTAGCCTTCTTATTTACAGTAAAATCAAATGTCGCTACATCAGATTTATAAACATAACTGTACATATATGCATTAATTTTATATTTTCCAGGATTTAGATTTTTTAATATCAAAATGGCCTGACCATTATCTGATTTGACAGAATACAGATTATCATTTAATTTGATTGATACATAATCTGAAATAGGTTTTGAAATATTGACTCTTATTGTATGGACATTTTTATCCGCATCGACATCAACAGTCAAATCCACATCACTTTTTGATACATTCAAGGATATTGAATTGGAGGAACTGCCATAATAACAGTCATCCTCATAATCTGCACGAACAAGAGTGGTTCCAAAACTTTTAAATAAATATTCATAGCTGGCCACTCCGTTTTCTACCTTGACCCTATTTTTATTCCCATTTATGATAAAAGTAACATACCCTCGATTGACCAAACCGAAATTTAAATCCCTAACAGTACAGCTAATATTAACCGGATTGAATACATCGCTAGAATTGAAATTGAAATCCAAATAAGTCCTTATTGGTGAAATTTCAAAATAATCATAGGTAGAATTTGAATTATATAAATAAGAATCATCAGTATATGTGGCAACTATTTTTTTATTGCCAAATGCTTTGAAATTATATTTCAAACTTGCCAAACCGTCTTTAACATCAACAGTAAAATCACTTCCCCCCATATTGAAAGTAACTTTACCTCCAGTCACATTAAAGCCATCCTTATCAACGACATCAACAGTAATGACAACAGGATTGTGGTTATTGTCAACGGACAAATAAATTGAAATATCCTTTATCTCAATTTCCTTAGACAAAGTCTTATTTGATGAAGCATAACAATATAAGTCATCATATTGGACTGTAATATTTTTTAATCCCCCTGATTTAAATACATGAGTCAGGTTGGCTTCTCCATCAGTCACATTAACCTTATAATCAGCACCATCAACATTAAATGTAACCATTCCGCTTTGTACCCTATTGCCCTTGAGGTCGAAAATCACTGCACTGATTTTGAAAGGATTGTTATTTGAAGATGAAATGGTCACATCCATTGATGTATTGACAAGCTTGTTGGAAACCATAATAAAATTGCTTGATTGATTGTAACCTATTTTACTGAATCTTGCATAAAATTTATTTATTTGGTCCTTAATCAACAAAGCATTGAATTTTGCAATGCCTTTCTCTATTTTAACGGAATAATCCAAGCCATTGATTGTGAATATCACATTACCACTATTGATTAAATTGCCGTATTCATCAAAGACTGTTGCAGCAATTTCAGCAGCATCTTCACCCATATTTAAAACAGACAAATGAATTGAAGTGTTAATCTCATTTAATACTGTGAATGCCTTTATGCATGCTACCTGTGAACCGTAAGTATGGTCAGGGTATGTCCATGGAAGATCATATAAATCTTTCCAGTTTTTACCATCATAACTGATAAATGAGATATTTTCTGTGTAAAATTCACTGTTGAGGGAAACATATTCTGAAATCGGCACTCCAGCTTCCTTATCAACCTTTATTTTGAATATTATGGTGAAGATATCTCCCACCTTGAGAGGAATCATCTGATCCAGATTGATAGTTTTATAACTTGGATTATCAATGCCTCTTTTAGATGCTTTTAAAACATCATTGACATAAACTGACATTTCCCAATTAGACTTTTTCTGGAAATAAGTTGAAACAGCAGCCAGATATTCATCATCAGTTGCAGTAAACTTGTTTTTATACCATACAGTACTTGATGAATTCAAAAAGAAATCAGTCCAACCCGGAACGTCATACTGATAATTCTTATCGAATTTGATTGTATCATTTAAGACAAAAGTGTAGGTTGAATAAGGTTTATTTAAAACAGCACACTGGGTATCATAATATGAGACATAATAAAATCCTTTATCTCCACCGCCAGTTCCCCAACTGTTTTTAATAATCCATGCTCCATCACCAGCAGGTGTTGTTTTGAAGTTATTACGTGAATATGTGTCATCCCAACCCACAATAACAACAGCATGGTTTGAACCTGTGTTTCCAGAATAATAATAATTTTTATCTTTCAGATTAGAGCTGCTCCAATAGATACTAGTTGCAACAGCACCATATTCCATTAAAGCTTTCTTGATTTCATCATTGCCAGTATAAGAAGTCCTATTCAAATATACAATATTTTGAACATGAATAATACTATTCAAAATAGGAGATAAAATTGAAGAAGGATTATATGCATCATCACTTTCATTGACAGGTCCTAACCAACCGGCAAGATATCCTGTTCCCATCTTATCATATCC
>ONUN01000011.1 GCA_900320955.1 uncultured Methanobrevibacter sp.
TTTCCAGTATTTCTGAGATGTCTTCTACCCAAAACATCCACTGAATATCATAAACAATCAGATATTGGATGAATTTTGCCACATAACCATATTCTTCAATGGACAGGTTTATAAGTTCCTTAAAATAGTTGTTTAGACGGTTGATGTAGAATTCCTTTTGCTTGGATGTTGAATCGATGGTGGATGACTCGTCACTGCGCTTTCTATACCAGTATATCGCCTCTGTAACGGCACCATATTTGGGGTTTTTCAAAAGCATCCTGTTGAGCATCAATGTGTCTTCGGAGTTTACAAGGCTTTCCTCGAATTGGAAATTTTTGAATAGTTCTCTTTTGAAAAATGCTGATGAAGCTGACAGTTGTGGACAGTCCCAGTTTTCATTTAAATCTATGACTCTGTCTTCCTCAAACTTGTAGTTTAGCGGGTGATGACCTTCGTATTTGTCAAAGAAAAGCATTCTGGTTGCTACAAAATCAATTTCTTCGTAATGCTTTTCAAAAAACTCATAAACTTTATAGAACGTGTTCCCGCTGAACTTGTCATCTGCATCCAGGAAGTTTATGTACTTTCCGTTGGCATATTTCAATCCCAAGTTTCTTGCAGCGCCCTGACCCTGATTTTCCTGGTAAAGATAAATGATATTGTCTGGATACTGGCTTTGGTATTTAAGACAGATTTCTTTTGTATTGTCTGTTGACCCGTCATCAACAATAATCAATTGTATATTGCTTCCAAATGAAAAGCTCTGACCAATCAATGAGTTTATGGTTTCATCCAAATATTGGCCGCAGTTGTATGTTGCCATAACCACTGAAAAAATCTTGTTTTCATCAAGTCTTTTGAATTCTTCGTAGTCTTTTGATTTAAGAATTTTATTGACTCTTATTTGAACATCTGCTTCCAGGTTGTTTTCTAGATTTTTGTCCTTTAAAACTTCCTCTAAATCTTCCTTTAATAGGTTGAAGAATTTTTCCCTGTATTTTGGGGAAGTTTCAGTAAATCTTGCCAGCTGCAGATGTATTAGGCGGTTGTTGAGCAGGTATTTGTAGTCTTCATAGTTGTTTGTTTCTTTAAATGTTTGTCTGATTTGCTTTGAAATTTCAATGATGTCAGTGTAGTCGTTTTCCTTTTCAATATCGACTGTAGAACCTTTTCTGCTGACTCGGTAGTAGTATAGAAATTCTGGAATGATTGATACTCTTTTTGCTCTTAGGTATGTGTCATAAAAGAACTTTTCATCCTCAAAAATCAATCCTTCGGGGAATAATATGTCGTTGTCTTTGATTAGGGAAGTTCTATAGATTTTATTGTATGGCGTAACTGCAATGTTGCATGTAAACTCCTTTGTGTCCTTGTGGTTGAAAATGTCCTTTTCAAAATCTCTGAATATTCCGAGCATGTAATACCAGACGTTGTCCTTGATTTCTTTTGTTTGGTTGTTGTATGTTGCAATCTTGCACATTGCAATGTCTAGGTTATTGTCATTTGCTTTTGTGTAGAGCTTTTCAAGCATTTCTGCTTCAATAAAATCGTCTGAGTCGATAAATGCAATGTATTCTCCCTGTGCTTCCTTGATTCCAAGGTTTCTTGCGCTTGCCTGGCCACCATTTTCTTTGGTGATGATTCTGATTCTGGAATCTTTATTTTGGTATTCCTTTAGGATATCTGGTGAGCTATCGGTTGATCCGTCATCAACGCATATTATTTCAATGTCTTTAACTGTTTGATTGATGATGCTGTCCAGACATTCTCTTAAATAATTTTCAACATTGTAAACTGGGATAATAACGGATAATTTATACATTTATTCAACCTATTTGATTTAAAAGTTTTTCATTTGATTAATATAAACTTTAATCGATATGATATAAAAAAATTATTAGGAGTAATTGTAGATTAAACAAATTAAAAATAAATGTCTTTCAAAACTAAATGTTTATTTATATGAAAAAATATAAACTTTAAATAGCAAGTCAAGTTTTGATTTGTGATACAACCTACATTCATGTCATTGTTCTTTTTGACGTTTGACATGAATTTTTAATATTATTTGAATATAATATTGCTTTTAAGGATTGCTTAATTAGCAATCCTTCATATCCCCTAAAGTTTATTAAACTTAAAAAATTGCGAATCTGTTTTTACGTTTGTTTCTGACAAACAACTTTTGGATAAACTCCAATCTTTCATCAACACTTAATTCCTTTAGGATTTTATCGATTTGATTTAAATTTAATGTTTCTTGATTTACAAATTCATAAATGAACACATCACTTTTATAATCCTGTGTATTAAGTGAATCTTCAGCTGTATGATAACCTAAAAACTCTTTGGTAAAGAATACATTATTCTTTTCCACCCTTACGGGATTTCCAACAACTAATGAATTTGAATGGATTCTGGCATTGTGTGGAACAAAGGAATAATTGTCAACAATTGCTCCGGAACCAATTTTAACGCCTCTTGAAATGTAAGCCAAGTGACCTATCCATACATGATCTCCAATAAACACGCTTTGAGCAGGGTTGACTCTTTGCATTGTTTCATTGTCATAAATTGGATGAATATCTGCAGTTCTGATGTTTACGCCACTTGAAAGACTGCATTCTGCACCAATAATCACATTTTGGCTTTCCTGAATATTGATGTTTACTGGAGTTGCCAAATTACCTTCTTTTCCAATGAAAAAGGTGGAATTATTGTATATTATTAATGTAAATGAATATTGTGAGTTCATTGCTGATGAAAGATAAACAATTGAGTTGTTTCCTTCAAACGCAAAGTTTGCATTTGTAATTTTCACATTGCCTTCACAAAATAAAATATTATTTATTCCTTTAAATGAGATTTTTGAGTTGGAAATTTCGGGATTTCCTTCAACTCTATTTTTCTCTAATTTTGCAATGTCTTCTTTTGAGTTAACTATTTCCATAAAATCAACTTACTTGTTAAGCTTTTCTAAAATTAAATCTAATTTGCTTTCAAGGTTATTGACTCTGCTTTCTAACTCTTCGCTATTTCCACCGGAACTTCCAGCTTTATGAGCAACTAAACAAGCATCATACCAAGGTTTGGTTTCTTCTCTGCCATCTACAGAAGCGTGAAGAACTTCTAAATCAACATATTTTGCCATTGCTCTCATACCATCTTCATGGAATCGGTAACAGTTTGGCATATCTCCGCCATGTTTTGGTCCTGCTGATGGAGCGATAATGCAGACATAACCTCCAGGTCTTAATACTCTTTCAATTTGAGACATGGTAAGCCAAAAGAATTCTAAGTGTTCGAAAATTTGTCCTGAAATTACAACATCATAAGTGTTGTCTTCAACTTCAAACCAGTTGTAGATATCAGTTACAACAATATCGACATTGTTTCCAGCTTGGAAATCAAGCCCTGTATAAGTCCAGTTTGCTTCATTAAAAATATCTGAATAATTGTAATCTCCTTTACCGTCTAAAGAACCTACATCAAGAATATCTAATTTACTTGATTTGTTTAAATATGTATTTTTAAACCATTCCATTTTTTCATGTGAATTTTTATGCATAAAAAATCTCCCATATAATTTTTTTCATATAACTTATAATCTTATTGTTTTTAATATTTAAAAATTTTTAAAAATATATATTGATTTATTTTTTGGATATTTTTAATTATTAAGATAATTAAATCATTTTAAAGATTTAACTAACTTCAATGATTCATCAATTACTTGCCACATATCAAAGTAGCGATACATTCCTAAACGTCCACCGAATAATACTTTATCTTCTTTTTTAGAGAGTTCAACATATTTATCGAATAATTCGGAATTCTTTTCATCGTTCATTGGATAATATGCCTCTTCCCCTTTAATCCAGGATTTAGGATATTCTTTTGTAATAATGGTTTTTGGTGAATCAGACCCTTCAAAATGCTTATGTTCAATAATGCGTGTGTATGGAATTTCAGCTTCTGTGTAGTTGATTACAGCATTTCCCTGATAGTTTTCCACATCCATTGTTTCAAATTCAAATTCAAGTCCTCTGTATTCAAGTTCACCATAACAGTAATCGTAATATTCATCAATCATTCCTGTAAAGATGACTTTATCTGCAATATCTAGCCATTTTTGCTTGTCATCAAAAAAATCAGTGTTTAATTTAACTTCGATGCCATCCAACATTTTTTCAACGATTTTGGTATATCCTCCAATTGGAATTCCCTGATATAAGTCATTGAAATAGTTGTTGTCAAAAGTAAATCTGACAGGTAATCTTTTAATGATGAATGCTGGAAGATCTTCACATTTTCTACCCCATTGCTTTTCCGTATATCCTTTAACAAGTTTTTCATAGATGTCTTTACCAATCAGTGATATTGCCTGTTCTTCAAGGTTTTTAGGGTTTTCAATTTTTGCTTCAGCCTTTTGCTCTTCGATTTTTGCTTTAGCTTCTTGAGGTGTTTTGACGCCCCACATTTGATAAAATGTGTTCATGTTAAATGGTAGATTGTACAATTCTCCTTTGTAGTTAGCTACTGGGGAGTTGGTAAATCTATTGAAATCAGCAAATTGGTTAATATATTCCCATATTTCTTTATTATTTGTATGGAAAATATGTGCTCCATATTTATGCACATTAATGTTTTCTTTTAGCTCAGTAAATGCATTACCTGCAATATGATTCCTTTTTTCAATTACTAAACACTTTTTACCTTTCTTAGTCATTTCATGAGCAAAGACTGCACCAAAAAGACCAGCACCTACAATTAAATAGTCATACTTCATTCAAATCACTTTATTTCCAGTTTATTGTTCTTTTCTTAACCATTTTGTATATTTCCAACTTTTAGATGATAATATATAGTCATATTCATTTCGTTGTTTCCAGTATTCCTCTCTTAATTGGTCATTTGTTTCTTTTAAACTTTCATTTTCCTGTTTTGCATTGTTTAATTCTTTTTTAAGTTCTTCTAACATAATATTTTTATCTTCATTTTCTTTAACTTTTAATTGCTTAAGTTTTTTTGTCAATTCTTCATGTTTCATTCTAAGTTTATCAACATTTGAAGAATTGGATATTGCCATATACTCTTTATAATTCTCTGATTTTAGCACAGATTTATATTTATCTAAATTATCATTATTTGAAAGACTATTATTTCTCAAATCAGCAAATTTCAAATCTCTATAATCTAGCTTGTCAAATTCTTCTTTTGTTTCATTGAAATATTCTTCGGCATAACTGTAATCTAATCCAAGATATTCTGATTCAGAACCGTAATATTGAGAATAATCTAAAACTTTGGAATTGTTGGCATATAAATCTCTGTATTTTGGATCATTATAACAATAGCATCCCACAAAACGAACATCATCAAGATAAGATGAAATTTGATTGATTTTATAAATATCAAAATATTTTTTTAAATCATTATAAATGGATTTTTCCTTTAAGAAGGCTTCAATGTCATCACAAATATTAAAAATATTTAAAGCGGTGTCTGCTTTGTAATGTTTTTTTACTTTGTAATAAAGATCTGGTATTGGGATGTATTCAAATAAAAATCTATCCATAAAAGATAATTTGGATGCACTTAATATGGATTTAATTTGTAAAACAGATTTATCGCTCAGTAATTCTGTATCTGATGAAATTCTATTAAGAAGGGACTTTTTATAAAGTGTTCCAGCTAATTCAAAAGTTGAACTAAGTATATGTGGAACGATAATTGAGAAATCTGTCTGATAATTTAAATAGTTTTCATTTCCGAATATTGATTTAATATTCAATTCCGGGCTTTTATTTCTTCCTCCTACTGGTGAATTACATAAACAGACTTCTGAGCTATGTATTAATAATGTTTTCACCATATCTTCTAATAAATTACTTTCAAAAGTATATGAATCATCACAGAAATAGATGTAATCTCCTTCAGCATTATTCAATGCTTCATTCCTTAAACTTACAATATCCTCTTCAGGGGAGTCTATAAATTTAACCCATGCTTCATTTTTTAATTTTTCTTTAACATACTCAAATTTGACATCATCTTCAAATCGGTTAATCAGTATCAACTCAAAATCATCCATTGTTTGATTAATAAGTGAGTTTATACTTTTTTCAACGAATTTTTCATTGTTGTTCACTTCCATAATCACAGAAACTACTGGCCAAGGCATGGCCTCGTTAACTTCAGGAATATAACTGAATTTTAAATAGATATGGTCTTCTAATATTCTTAAAAATTCCGGCATGTCTTTAAAAATATCTCTAATGCATTCAATGGCATCTATGACGCTGTTGTCATACAATCTGTTGCAAAAAAACATTATTTTTTTATAATATTCTTCCTGATGTATGTAAAATTTAGGAATATTTAGATAATCAATAACCTGCCTATAATGCAATAACTGGTCGTATAATTTGCGAGGATCGTCTGTCTTTGCAGTATCGCTACTATAAACGTAGGCATACAAATCTGTAGCAGCAACATAAATTTCATCTATTTTAGTTAATACTTCAGCTAAAAATACAGGGTCTTCGCCTCGTATTAAATCCGGGAAATAAATGTTATTTTCTACTAAAAAGTCTCTTTTGAATATATTTTTATAAAATGACCATGGAATTCCATATTCTTCAGGTAAAATAACATCATTTGAAGTATAGTAAGGGAACTGTCCAAATGGGACAAATTCATCTTTTTTATTTAAATCATGTTTGATATTGGCAGTAACCATTTTAGCATCATTCAAAACTGCAATGTTATACATTTTTTCTAATGCATCATCATCTATAAAAAAGTCATCAGCATCTAAAAATCCAATATATTCTCCTTTAGCTTCATTTATTCCATAATTTCTAGCTTTTCCTGGTCCTGAATTTTCCTGTGTCAATACTTTGATGAAATCATATTTCTTTTCATATTCTCTTAATATTTCAAGCGAATTATCAGTTGACCCGTCATCGATTAATACTATTTCAAAATTATTCAAAGTTTGATTTAAAAGGCTGTTCATTGATTTTTCAAGGAATTCAGCTCCATTAAATACGGGCATTATAACAGATAGGGGGTATTCGCTTTTATGGGTTTCATATGAAAATGGGGTTTCCTTTTTATTTTTGATTTTGGAAATGTTTGCTTTTGGTTTTGGTGTTGGTTTTTCTTTTTTTCTCTTTTTGGAGAATGAAATTTCTTGAATATTTAATAATTCTTCATTTATTTCCTGTTCTTTTTTAAGCTGTGAATATTTGTAGTTCAAATCATTGAATTGTGCTCTAAAGTGAGCTACATTTGAATGCAAAAATTTATTTTCTTTAAGTAAAATATCGTAATCTTCATCGCTAAGTTCGGATGGTTTTTTAAATCTTGCTAAAAATAGTGGAGATCTGTATTTATAATACATCTTTTGGAAATTGAATTTTAAGTTTTCCATAACTATGTCTTCATCGACCTTTTTGACCTCTTCGCTAATTTTCAGGCAGGTTTCATAATCTAAATTTTCGTCAGTATCATTATTGTTTTCGATTATGATTTCAATATACCTGAAAAGACGGTTATAAAATTTTATCAATATATTTTTATCATTACAATCATATTTGTTTAGGATGTCGTATAGGTCAGATATTCTTTTCATGGGCATGGTAAAATCATCAAAGTTATTTGAAGAGGAATTCGGGTTTGATACTCGATAGCAATAAAATGGTTCATGAGTATACACGATTGATTCGGCTGCAATTGATGTTTCATAGAAAAACGGATTATCTACCCAGCCTCCTCCTGGCGCTTCAACCATTTTGATGTTATTTTCTTCTAAAAAGCTCCTTTTATAAATTCCTGCCCAAACAGAAGGGTGACCGTCAATAAAAACTGGTTCCTCTTTAAGTGTGAATTTTTTTAATGGTGGTATGTTTTTTTTGGAATCATCAATTTTAAATACAATATTGCTTTTATCATAGTCATCATAACGGTAGAATGTTCCTTTTACAACATCTACTTTGCCATTGTCTGACAAATCATATAATGATTCAAACATATTTTCATTGATAAAGTCATCGGTTTCAATTATGCTGATGTATTCTCCTTTTGCTTTTGAAAGGCCTAAATTAACTTGATGGCCATAACTTTTCTTGTTTGAAGTTATTACATTAATTCTTGAGTCTTTTTGGGCATATTTTTTTAAGATATCTAAAGTGCCGTCAGTTGAGTTTGCATCAACACAGATTATTTCAATATCCTTGAGTGTCTGATTTATCACACTCAGGATACATTCTTCAATATAATCCCCAACATTAACTGAAGGCATTATAACTGATATTTTAATTTTATCGTTCATTATATCCTCTCATCATCTTTAAATATCTTGTTAAAACTTCGCAACGGTTTTGTGATTTTCCAGCTTTTTGAATTCAGATGTCTTTTATTGATATTTTCCAGATTTTCATTGATTCCAATTAATTCGTCATTTCTTTTGGATAATTTTTCATTCTCACTTAAAATTTGATTCTTTTCTTCAATTATATTAATTTCTGCTTCCAAATCATAATTTTCAACTAAATATTCTAACTCCTTCGCAGTCTTTGAGTTTAAAATTGATTCTAATAAAAATCTATTTCTAGGAATCATTATGGACATTAGATATTCATAAAATTCCTTGTCTGAAACCCAATATCCAAAATTCTTTTGCATTTCATCAAAAAATATTTCTTTGAATTCTGGTTTGATTTGTCCAAATCTTATGATTGACATGGATACTTTTCTATTATACAGCCTTCTTTTAAACAAATCATCCAACTTGCCATATTTTTCAAAAATATCAATTGTCATGGTCGTAATGGCAAGTGAATCAGTAAATCTCAAATCTCCTGCCATTGTTGAAGATGAATCGTACCATCGCCTATAAAACAGATGCTCCTTTAAAAAATAAATTCTTTTAGCTTGAATCAAAACTTCAAAAAAGAAGGTATTATCTTCAAAAATTAATCCTTCAGCAAATCTAATTTGTGATTTTTCAATAAATTCTCTATTATATAATTTGGTCCAGGGGGTAACGGCAATTCTCAATGCCCAATCTCCCAAATCATCAAATGAAAAGATGTTTTCTCCCACATGGTTAGCAAGCCCATTCATATTGTAATCTTCACTTTCATAGAACTCATCTTTTTCATTATCATAATTTATTGCTTTGAATAATACGAAATCCACTTGTTTTTCTTCAGCAGCATTATATGTTAGTTCAAAGGCATCCAATTTTAGCATATCATCGGAATCCATTAAAAATAAATATTTGCCTGTTGCATGATCCATTCCTACATTGGTTGCAACGGCATGACCTCCATTTTCCTGGTCAATAATGATTATTCTATCATCTTTTTTAGCATATTCCTTTAATATATCCAATGAATTGTCTGTAGAACCATCATTAACACATATTATTTCCAAATCAGTAAATGTCTGATTTACAATACTGTCAAGACATTCTTCCAGATAGTCTTCAACATTATAAACCGGCAGTACTACGGAAATTGATACCATATTATCACATTAAGTTATTATAATTTAATATATTTGATTGAGTAATATAAAAATTTTAAGTCCCTTGGTCTAATGGGGCTCACAAATTCTTTATTATTTTTTTTTTGATTTTTATTTAGATATTTTCAGATGAAAATAAGGATTTGAGTTATGTATTTTATTTTCAGAAAAATTAATTTTCGATGCTTGTAAAAATATATCTTTTTAATTATATATTTAGTTAGGAGTTTCTTTTAATATTTCTATGATTTTCTGAATTCTATTGTCAAAAGTATGATTCTCCAGAACTATTCTTTGGCCTTTTTTAGCTATTTCAATTCTTTCATCTTCATGAGTTAAATAATAATTAATTTTATTATCCAAATCATTTTCATCTTCATAGGTAATAATTCCTCCTTCAAATAAAGTCTCAGCGGAAGGAATATTGTCAGATATAACAAATGCTCCACAGGATAATGCATCAAATAGTCTATTTGATGGGAAATCTTCATCACGCATATCTTCCCAATGGTCATTTAAAAGTATTTTGCAGGAAGAGTAATATTTATGCAATTCATCATTTGGAATAAAATATCCTTTAACATATTTCTCATCAATGAATTCTTCCCATCCCATTCCATAAATAGAAACATCATGATTTGTTTTTAAGACATCTTTCACGATTTCTCTATAAACTCCTCTTGTAACGCCGACAAATAATATTTCATCGGAAATATATTCATCTTTTTCTGGATAAAATACATCCGGATCAGTACATTGCAATAGCGCATGTACATTAGTATTTACTTCATTTTTAAGTTTATCAGCATATTTATTTGAAGAAATAAATACATAATCGTATTTTTCATATTCTTCCATTAAAATTGATTTAGGGTGTGAAAGACTCCACATAATATTGATATTGGAATAATCGGGTTCATAATCTAATTCACCTCTTAAAACTAATGCAATATCAATATCTTTTTCATCATACCAGTGCTCTCTTTCTTGGATGATGACATCAAATCCCAACTTTTCAAAGGATTTTTTAAGGGCATTTGAGAAAAATAATTCTCCCCAATGGGTGGTTCCTTCCGGATGAGGGGATTTGATGGCTATTGTTAAATTGGAATAATCATTATTTATGATCTTATTTATAATTTCGGGTTTGGTGAATTTAGCTAATTTTTTCTGTATTCGTGTTTTTTCATCTTCTATTTTTTGAATAGTTGTTTTATAATGTTTTATTTCATTTTCATGCTTTAAGTTAGGAGTCTCTTTTCTAAAATCGAGAATTTTGTTAGATAACCTTTTTTTAGGGTGTTCTGAGTTCTGTGAAAGTAACTCCAATGCATCAAAGCTTAACCATTCATTAGCATTTAAAAAGATTATCTTATCACCATTAGATGCTTCAATTCCTTTATTTTTACAGTATTCCTCTCCTTTTTTTGTTTTGTTTTTATAGATTTTTATTCTTGAATCTTTTTTTGAGAAATAATCTAAAATTTTTGCTGTTTTGTCTGAGGACGCATTATCAATACATATTGCTTCAAAATTTTCATAGGATTGTTTTATTAAACTGTTTAAACAAATATGAATGTAATCTTCCTGGTTAAATATTGGTATAATAATTGAAATCATAAAAATCATTCATCACAATTTAAGAGATATTCTAATAACTCTTTTTTAGAGTTTCTATTGAAATATTTTTTATTAAATGTTCTGTCTTCTTCAAACCCTTTGCAAATATAATGTAGTTCTGGTGAAAAGTATTTGCACCATTTGCTTTTGATTAAATCTTTATTGTCATGCAAGTAAAATCCAATATCGAAACATTTGCTATTTTTTAAAGTTTGATACAGCTTAATATTTAGTGAAATCTCTTTAGGTTTTGATTTAATAATTAAATATAAATATCCTATTGGGCTTAAAATCTTTTTGGTAATACTGTTGTTTTTAAGATATTCAATTTCTATTTTGTTATTGGTTATTTCTTCTCTTAAACAACTAATGCAGTATTTTTCATGATCTAATTCAGATAAATTTTTTGTATATGAACGTTTAAATGTGTTCAGTTGGTCTGTAAGTTCTTTATTATTTGTTTTAATCTGTTTATTTAATTTATTTTCAGTATTTTTAAAATCTATTTTGTTTTGTTTAATTTTATTATTTAATGAGCCGATTTCATTATTATAATCTGATTCTCTTTTTGAAAATTCATCTGCGGTTTCATTAATTTTCCTGGCTAAAAAATCAAAGTCTGAATTTGCTGTTTTTAGTTGGTTTTCTAGGGTGTTGATTTTGTCGTTTTTGTTGTTTGATTCTTGTTCTAGTGTGTTTAGGTCGGTTTTTGCGGTTTTTAGTTGGTTTTCTAAATCATTAATTTTTCTATCTCTATTGACTAATTTTATCTCAATATTTTTTATTTGTGATTCTTTTAAACTTAAATCGCTTTCAAATCTACTAATTTCAGAATCTTTTAAATCTATTTGATTAGTTTGATGTCTGATTTTAGTTTCATAATCCTTTATAATCCCATCATTTTTTGATATTTCAGGATTCATATCAATTAAATTATCGTCAGATATTTTATGTTTATTAATATATGAGAGTAGGATTTGGTTTTCAATTAATTTATCTGACATATTGAGGTCATTATTTTTATCAGTTTGGATATTTTTTTCTATAATTTTAATTCTTTTCTGATTAATTTGTGATTTAGGGTATAAAATACAAATTTCTTTAGTAAAATTAATTTTTATAGTTCCAATATGCGAATTTTTATCTAAAAAATCTTCTATTGCAGTTGATACTCCATTTTTAGGCGTATTTTCATCACAGGCATGATAAAATCCGTCGCTGATGATATTTTTTTCATTGTTGAAATTAATTGTTAATTTATCACTATATTCTTGCCTAAAATTATCAGGGATATTGTCTGGATTTGAATAGGAATCCCGTTTCTTGTTTGGGAAGTTATTATTACAGATAAATACTAATGGAAATTCACTGTTTGTATTTTTAATGATTTTTAATTCGTTAATGAGAGTATACCAATTAGCATCATCATCAATAAATATTGCATCATAATTTTCAAATTTTCGAAGTGCATTAAGGGGGTTTTCAGAAATACAATTGGAATTATTGGTGTTAATATGTGTAAAGGTGGCATTATATTTAAGAATACTATTAATTAGATTTTCGTCTTTTATTCCTGAAATAATTACATTATTGACTTTAAATGCTTTTAATATTTTAGAAATCGCATCACTATTATAAAAATCATTCATTTAATCACCAATTTTAAATGAATCAATAATTTCAGTTTGTTCTTCAATAGTTGAATTTAAAATTTGAATTTCTTTTTTTAGAGATTTAATTTCTTTATCTTTTTCTTCAAGACTTAATCTAATTATGTTTATTTCGTCAGTCAAATCGTTTTTCTGGTCATCTTTTTGTTCGTTTATGGTGTTTTTTAGGTTGGTTATTTTTTCGTTTTGTGAATTGATTTGATTTTCACGTTCGACCAAAACATTGTTTAATTTATCATTTTTATTTGTTATATTTTCAATATATTCATTATTTTTACTTAATTCGTGTTTATATTTCCCAATATCTTCACTTAATGATAGAATTTTGTTAGTTTCATCCTTTTTAAGAAAAGTAATTAAATCAGAATAAGTTTGCTCATTTTCAATCATGATTTGCTTATTTTTATCAATACTAGTTTCGAGTTCTAATAACAAATATTCTTTATTTTTTTCAATGTTGTCTTTAATGTTATTTATTTCATCATTCACGGATTTAATTTCATTTTCAAAATAATTTAATTTATCAAAAACTTTGGAATATTTATTGTTATAATAATTTTCAAGTTTTTTCATTTGTTCCGTAAACTCTTCAATTTTTTCTAGCAAAATATTAGTGTTATTTTTTTTCAGCAAAATATTAATGTTATTACTTTCTTCAGACATGGGAAAACCTATACTTTTTTTTTATTAATAATTAATTTTATTTATTGTAATATATAATAATTAATATTAAATAGTGTGTTCTTAAGGATTGCTTATTTTTAGTATAATGTTTTATTTCAAGTGATAATAAAACTGAAATTCATTTATAAATCATATTTGAATTCATGTGCTATTATATAAATAATATGTAATTTATTTATAATAAAAATAATAAATGTTAAGATTAATATTCATGTTTAAATATTTCGGTGCTTTTCATGAAGTATGATGATTACGAGAAAGAAAAAAAGAAAACCCACGATAAAGTAACAATACATCAACTAATAAATTTTGAAAATAATGAGGATAATATAAAGATTTCTGTTGTAGTTCCAGTATTTAATGTTGAAGATTATATTGGAGCATGTTTAGACAGTGTTCTTAATCAAACATTCAAAGAATTTGAAGTCATATGTGTGAATGATGGTTCTACGGATTCTTCATTAGATATATTAAAAGAATATGCAACTAAAGATAAAAGGATAAAAATTATCAATAAAGATAATGCAGGATATGGCCATACAATGAATTTAGGAATGGATATGGCGTCAGGGGAATATTTTGCAATAGTTGAAAGTGATGATTTCATTTTACCAGGAATGTTCGAAACTTTATATGGTGCTGCTAAAAAAAATGATTTGGATTTTGTTAAAAGTGATTTTTATCGTTTTTATGGTGAAGATAACACTAACATAATTAAAGAGTATCAAAAAATAGATTATAGTGGCGAATTTTATAATAAAATTTTTTCCACACGTGAAGATCACAAAATGTACACTCTTCTTATGAATACCTGGACAGGTTTATATGATCTTGATTTCTTGAGAAATAACAATATTCGCCATTCCGAAACACCTGGTGCATCGTATCAGGATAATGGTTTTTGGTTTAAAACATTTTTCCACGGAGAAAAGGTCATGTTTATACCAGAAGCTTTTTATATGTACAGACAGGATAATCCTAATTCTTCTATAAGTAATAAAACAAAAATTTATGCAATGGATGCTGAATATGATTTGATAAAAAATTATTTGGATGAGGAAGGCACAAGAAAAAATTTTTTAGATGCCTTTGTTTATGCTAAATATCACAATTTTCATTTCACAATGGATAGAATTGGTTTGGAATTTAAAAAAGAGTTTTTATTAAACACGTCTGAACAGTTTAATGTAATGAAAAACAATAATGAGTTAGATACTTCTTTACTGGATGAATATGATTTGGATATATTGAATTGGATTATTGAAAAGCCTAATGAATATTATGATTATAAATATAATATAGATTCTAAACATTATGAATTTTTAAAGAAATATCTGCAATGCCGGATTGATATTAAAAATGTAGGTTCGAAAGATAATGATATTATTTTGATGGAGACTACTGATCCTTTACAAAATTTTTATGCTCCTGATTGGTTTACCAATGATATTGGGGCAGGTCATGTACTGGAAAGTAATGCTGGCAGTTTGGATTTATCTTTCAAATGTGTAAATGATGGGATAATAAACCTTGATTTTAGAGGAATGAATTATGTTGATCGGAATGGTTACAGGATTCCAATTTATATTGATTATACAGAAATCATTGTCGATGATGAAATTTTAGTTTCTGGAAGTAGGGTATCTTGGCATGATAATCCATTTAATTTCCAAAAAAAGGTTCAAAATGGTCAGATTATTAATGTTCAAATAAAATGGAAACCACTTAATGTTCATAGTTTTTTTAAAATTACTTCAGATTATGAAAGGCTTTTAAATACCTTATCTAACTGTAGAATTGATATTAAAAATCGTGGTCAATCTAATAATGATATAAAAATTATAGATTCTGATAATTCCTATGATGTTTCTAAACCTGAATGGTTTAGAGATAATTTTGGGAGAGGTTCCCTCTTAACAAGTAATGAAGGGAGTTTGGACATATCTTTTGAATGTATAAATGATGGAAATTTAAACATTGAGTTTAGGTCAGCAGATTTTAGAAATAAAAGTGGAGATATGATTCCTATTTTTATCGAGTATCAGGACATAAAAATCGATGGAAAATCCATTATGGATGAAAATGTTGTTGTATGGCATGATACTCCATTAAGATATAGTAAAGTTGTGAACAATGGTCAAATTGTTAATATCAATTTAAAATGGAAACCTTATAATAATTCTAACTTTCAAAATGAAGAATTAAACCGTTTAAGAAAACAAATAAATGATTTAACTATTGAAAATAAAAAATTAAAAGCATTTAATGAGAGTCTACTAAATTCTAATTCCTGATAATTTATGTAAAGTGATTAAAATAAGAATATTAAATTAGGGTGAGTTAATGGTTGAAATATCTATTGTATTATATGTTCATAATTGCGGAAATTTTCTAAAAGATTCATTGGAAAGTCTTATTAATCAAACTTTTCATGATTTTGAAATATTTTGTATTGATGATGGGTCTGATGATAATTCTTTGAAAATTTTAGAAGAATATTCGAAAAAAGATAATCGAATTAAATTCGTTTCTCTTAAATATTTGGGGTTTTCTAAAGCAATGAACCAATCAATTAGTTTAATTGAAGGAAAATATATTTATTTCATGAAACCATCCACTCATTTAAAGCATAATGCAGCAGATATTCTGTTTCAACAAGCCGAAAAAACTAATGCAGACATGATTTTTACAGATATAAATTATCAATATGAAAACATTTACTATAATAAATCAGATTCGATCTATCAGATTCAGGAAAATATCAATAATGACATATTTAGTTATAATGATTTAAAGAATTTGGCATTCAGCATTGACCCCTCTTTAGAAAATAAGTTTTATCGTTTAGATTTTATAAAAAATAACGGGTTAGAATTTTTTGAAGATTTAATTTATCCAGAATATTTATTTTTCTATAATTCATTATTATGTGCCAATAAAATATCTTATTTAAAGGAATTTTTATTTGATTATAAAAAACCCTTTGAATTTTTAAAAAGAGATGAAATAAAAATTGAAAATATTTTTAAGGAATATAATTTAATATTGGACAAGTTTAGTGAAATTAATGAATTTAATAATTTTAAGAATTATTTTTTAGAATTGAAACTTAGTTTCTTCATGCGGGAATATGCTAGAATTAAAGAAGATTATAAAGAAATTTTTTTCAGTATTTTCAGAAATGATTTAATTGATACGTTTTTAAGTGATGATTTTGAAGACGAATCAATTGAATTTTTGTCTAATTTTAATAGAAAACTATTTGAACAAATATTGATTAGTGAAAATATATATGAATTTGATTTGCTTAGAAAAAACATGTTTATAACCACTGAATTTAATGATATAATTAATAGAAAATCTTTTTTAAAATCAGCATATAAATATTAATATTGTTATGGCATTATGAAATTCTTAATTAGATGTGTTTATAGGGGATGAATATGGAAAAACCTAAAATTTCGGTTATTATGCCTTCTTTAAATGTTGGCGACTATATGGAACAATGTTTGTCTAGTGTTTTGAGTCAATCATTAAATGATATTGAAGTAATCTGTGTTGATGCAGGTTCTACCGATCAGACTTTAGATATCATTAAAAAACATCAGGTTAATGATAAAAGAATTAAAATTATACATTCTGATAAAAAAAGTTATGGGCATCAAGTTAATTTGGGATTAAAAGAAGCTAAAGGAATTTACATTAGTATTGTAGAAACTGATGATTATATTGATGAAAACATGCTTGAAGATTTATATGAATCTTCACAAGATAATACAATTGATATTGTTAAAGCCAATTTCTATTATGTGAATGATTATGGGGACAAAATAGAATTGATAAAGGATACCTCTAAAAAAGCTTTAACTCCTAATGAAGTATTTACCTTAAAGGAAAAACCATTATTTATTGAAGGTCATCCTTCTATCTGGGCTGGAATTTACTTAAGAGAATTTTTAGAAAATAATAATATTAATTTTTTAGAGGTGCCTAAGGGAGGATGGGTGGATAATCCATTCTTTTACGAAACAGCTTTAAAAGCTCAAAAAATAATTTATTTGGATAAACAAGTTTATTATTATAGGGTTACAAACCCTAATTCATCCACAAATGATTTTAATGATAATACATTACCTATGAAAAGAATTTTAGATATATATGATATTTTGGAAGAAAATAAAATTCAAGATGAAAATATTATTTTATATTTTTATAAAAGGTTATTTAGATATATTGAAATAATTTTGGAAAATAATGATGACGATTTATATTCATTAGATTATGAAACTTGTTGTTATATTCAAAGGGTATTAAAAAAAGTTGATAGTAATTTAGTTAGATGTGAATTAATAAGTAATTTTAAAGTTTTGTATTATAAATTCATGTCTCCATTATTACTTCAACATTTTGAAGAAAATTGATGTTATAATCGTTTGATAATATGTGATATTTAATATGTTAAAAAGCAGGTCGAAAGAGGTTTTCTATGGTTGCAGTATCAGTAATTATGCCAGTTTATAATAGTTCTAAGTATTTAAATAGTTCTATTGAAAGTATTCAAAAGCAGACTTTAAAAGATATTGAAATTATTTGTGTTGATGATGGATCAACTGATGATTCACTTGATATTTTATTTGATTTAAATAATGAATATGGAAATATTAAAATTGTTTTTCAGGAAAATTTAGGTCCTGGGATGGCTAGAAACACAGGAATAAAAAATGCTTGCGGTGAATATATTGCTTTTTTAGATAGTGATGATATTTTCTTAGATGATTTTGCATTAGAAGCAATGTATGATGCAGGTAAATCAAATGATTTTAATTTAGTTTGCGCTAATCTAAAATGGATTCACCAAAATTATACAGTTGATACTCATTATGACTTTTTTAATTCAAGATTTACTTATTTTTATAAAAAAGATGTTTTAAAATCAGAAGATTATGGAATTCCTTTTGCATTTTATAGAAATTTATTTAAAAGAAGTTTCCTTGAAGAAAACGATATTGTATTTCCTGATTTACGATTTGGTGAAGACCCTGTGTTTATGGTAAATGTTTTAGTAAATATTGATGAATTTTTAGCATTGCCTCTTGATTTATATGGATATAATCACTCAATGGGTGGTGGGGTTAATGAAAAAATCACTAATTACGAAAAAAAATTTGCTTATATAAAGCATTTTAAAGATATTTTTGATATTTTAAAAGCTAATGAATTAAATTCTATTTTTTCTATTTATAAGATAGAATTCATAGATTATCTAATTTATTCAAATAATATTCATGATAGAGAAATTAAAGATATTATAAAAAATTTATTTAAAAATTATCAAGACTATTTCAATGAAAACGAATATGGTTTTTTTATAATGGATTATATAATAAAATTTTAACTTAATTATTCATATATCTCAAATTTCAAAATATTGAGGTTATGTAGATGATTTTAATCATTCTATAAGTTGATGATATATATTTATTAATTATAATTGTGATAAATAGTTATAATAAGTTAATAGTTTATTAAACATTTTTTATAATGTTAAATTAAATTGAATGATGTGAAATAATTAGTTTTAAGTGGATTAAATGAAAATTAAAATAGGAATATTTGGGTCTAACATTACAAGGGACATTTTTTGTTCAAAATTTAATGATTATGAAGAATTTTTTGAAATTTCTTCTTCATTAGAAAGAGTTTCATTAATCAGTTTAATGAATGATGCATCAGGTATTGAATTTAAGGATAATGATATTCAGATTTATCCTTTAAATAAAAAAAATAAATTCCGTTCTGAATTATTAAGACAAGACCTCTCTAAAAGTTATTTAAATTATTTTGATGAAAATATTGATTATTTGATAATGGATGAATTTTTCGAAGTCTTTTTTGGAATTATAAAAATTAATAATACTTATATTACTAATAATTTTTGGGATTATCCTGATACCAAATTCTATGAATCAGTTAATAAAAATGATAAATTAACTTTAAATGATAATTTTATTGAATATTATGTATTGTGGAGAAATAGTTGCGATAAATTTTTTGAGCATATTTCTCGACGATTTCCAAATGTTAGGATTATTTTAAATAAAGTTAAATTAACTTCTAAAGTATTAAAAAGTGATGGTTCTTATTATGTAGATGAAGAATTTCAGAAATGTGCTGAAATTTACAATCCTCTTATTAAATTGCTTGAAAATTATTTAGAAACTCATCATGATGTGTTAATTGTTGATTGCACAGGAAATGTTGCTATAAATGAAAATCATATGCGAGGTAAAGGATTAATTCATTATGTTGATGAATTTTACATTAAATCTTATGAGAAAATTTTAAATTTGATTGATAAAAATAAATTAATTAATGCAGAACAATCTAAAAATCCCCATATAACTCATAATTCTTCCATAGAATCAAATTTGGAAAATTTAAATGATTTTAAAAGTGTGTCTTTGGATTCTAAATTTAATGAATATTTGCAAATTAAAAAATATCTTTTTGAAGAAGCATCTGTTAATTATAATTTTATAGATATTGGCAGGTTAAGGGATTATTTAAATTATATTTCTAAAAATGATTATAAAAATTCTGATATTAATCTTCAAGAAGCATCATTTAATGAGTTAATTAAAATCAATAGGTTCATTTCTGAGAATAAAGAATCTTTTGAAAATGAAATTGAATATCTTGAAAATGATTTAAATGCTCCTTATTTTAATGAGAATGCGGAATATTTAATTAAATATTTGGAATCAAGAATTGATATTAAAAATTATGGAACAGAAACTAATAATATTGTTTTATTAAATTCTAATGATTCCAGTTTGAATATTACGCAACCTTCTTGGTTTAATAATAATGAAGGTATTGGAAGTGTAGTTACTGGAGTTAAAGGGGATTTGGATTTATCATTCAAATGTATAAATGATGGTAAATTGGTTATTGGATTTAAGTCTGTTGATTTCAGGGATAAATATGGAAATAGGGTTCCTATTTATATTGATTATACTGAAATACTGATAAATGATGAAATTGTTGTTGATGGAAGTCAAGTTTCTTGGCATGATTCTCCTTTTATTTTTGAAAAAGATGTTAATGATGGGGATATAATAAATATTAAGGTTAACTGGCGCCCTATTAATTATAAAAGTAACCTCTTTTTAGAAACAGATTATGAAAAATTAATAGATAATTTTTATATGGCTAGAATTGATATTAAGAATCATGGTGGTGAGAATAACGATTTGGCTTTAGTTGATTGTGATGATTCTTCAAGTAATGTATTTAAACCCGATTGGTTTAAAGGTCATGATGGTATTGGAACTGTTGTTTCCAGTAGTAAATGTGATTTGAATTTATCTTTTAGATGCATCAATGATGGTGATTTAAAAATTAATTTTAGATCTATGGATTTTAGAGATTTTGATGGTAATGGAGTTCCTATTTATATTGATTATCATAAAGTTGAAATTGATGGAGAATCTATTATAGATGGTAGTGCTGTCCAGTATCATGATGTTCCATTGCATTATGAGAAACATGTTAAAGATGGGCAAATTGTTAATATTAAATTAAATTGGGATTCTATAAATAAAAATTCTAATTTTCAAGATATTTTAAGTAATTCAAAAAAGATAAATGATGAAATAAAAAAATTAAAAATAGAGATTGAAGATTTAAATAATGAAAATAAAGAATTAAAAAGTATTAAGGAGAAATCTTTAAGTTATGAGTCTTAATGTAGTGTATTCTCTAGTATTAAAAATAATTTTTTTTTAGTGATGGTTAAAAATTTTATAGTTTATATGTGGGAGGTTTTTTTTTGAAAGAGGATATTAGATCAGTCATGTTAAATGAATTTGAAAAGCAAGTTGATGAAATAATCTCATTTAGTTCTAATGAAAGTAATTTTAATCAAATCATTAATTTGATTAATCATCAAAAAAATTGTTGGCGTGTATGTCGATTTGATATACAAAATCTCGGCAATGAGTTTAACAGAATTAACATTTTAGAGAATTTTAATAATTTATATATTGATTTTCCGTCATGGTTTAGAAATCATCAGGGTCAGGGTTGTCAAATTCAAGGAAGCGTCACTGCACTGAATTTAAAATTTCAATGTGTAAATGATGGTACATTAAGAATCATGTTAAGGGGAGTGGATTATAGAAATTTAGAGCAATTAAGATCTCCGGTTTATGTAAATTACACTACTTTTAAAGTAAATAATGAATTGATATTTGACGAGAATATATTAACTTGGCATGATCAACCTTATGAGTTTGAGATTTCAACTAATGACAAAGATATTTTAGATATATATTTAGAATTTAAATCTATTTATGAATATTATCCTTCTTTGTTGAATATATTTAATGATGTAAGTAATTTTGAAGAATTAAATGAAGAATATTCTAAATTTAAAAAACAGATAAAAATTATGCATATTTTAGATCCTTTTAATGAAGGTACTGATTCTCCATTAGATTTGTACCAGATTATAAATGAGGATACATCAGTTTTGGGCAGGGATGTAGAAAATTTATCTTATAACTCATTTTTAAGTTTTTATAATAATTATTTGAATGTTTTGGAAATGAAAAAGTATATTGCTCAATTAAATTCGAAAATTGAATCTTTAGAAAATAAACTTAGAGATTATGAAAATGTTATCGAGTCTGATAATGAATATTTCAATACAATTTTTTTAAATCATACATTAAAACCTAATAGATTATTATTTAATGTACAAACATTATGTTTAGAGCTGTTATCACTTATTGGTAAAATATGTAAAAAATATGATATCAAATGGTGGCTTGATTATGGGACTCTTTTAGGTTCCATAAGGCATGAGAATTTTATTCCTTGGGATGATGATATTGATATTGGAATGATGAGAAAAGATTATCATAGATTTATAGATATAATTTATGATGAAATTGAAAAAAATAACTTAGCTGATTACATTGATATTGGATATAGATGGCGAAAATTTAAGGGGAAAGGAATTAATTCATTTTTACAGTTTTATATGCGTGATGAAAAAATTGGAGATCATCCACTTTTAGCAGGGGTGGACGTTTTTCCATATGATTTCATGAAAGATTATGATGATACTCTTGGAGATTCATATAATGTTTCTATGAATAATTTTTATCAAACAATTTGGAATGGGTCTGACTTTTCTAAATTATATATGGGTTTGGATTATTCTGAAGTAATTGATAAATATTATGCAGAATTAAATTTAACCTATGATGAAAATAAGTTTATTATCCCTGGTGTCGAAGGTTCCTTTGGGCATAATGCAAATTTATATGAATTGTGTGTTCTACAATATTCAGATATATTTCCTTTAAGTGAAAACAAGTTCAATGAATATATTTTTCCAGTTCCTCATAATAGTCATTCTTGGTTAAATAAAATTTATGGAAATAATTATATGAGAGTTCCTAAGACTATGAGAACCCATGACAGATTAAAGTTACTTAGGAATGTTCCAGATATTTATAATATTTTTGAAAATAGAATCGAAATATTGAAAGAAGCAAATAAAAATTTTAAGTATTAATTCTTCAGAACCAATAGTTATGCTTAATCAGAGAAAATATTAATTACATATCTGTTATTAATCAAATTTGATTACTTGAATTCGTTGAATTAACATTTAACTATGCAAAATGAATATTTTTAAAGTATTACTGTGATTATAGTAACCATATTTTAACCTGTCTTTATTATTCACAATTTTGCCAATGAAACTTACTTAAAAACAACATGTTGCAAAATAATTGAAATTCTAGATGTTTATGGGTCTTGTTGAAATCCTTTTTTAAATTTTTGTTGAAAGATCAATATTATAAACTAATGTTTTGAGTCTTGTTTCTTTATTTTGTAAACGTGTGCTTTTAGTCTGAAGTTAGATTTGAGTGGTATTTGGTCTGATGCTTTTATTTCTTCATTGATGCATGTTCTAATAGCATTAGTATCATATGCTTTGTCTTCTATTATAAATTGAGGATTATATTTTTTTAAACCTCTTATTGATGCAATTGCAAATTTTACATCGTGCCTAGGTCCTTTTACTGCTTGTGAATAGAGTATTATTCTTGAATCCACATCAATTGCAATATGGCATTTGGTGAAGTTTTTCACGTCATGACTACGTATTTTTGAGTAATATTTGTCTGCGTAGTCG
>ONUN01000147.1 GCA_900320955.1 uncultured Methanobrevibacter sp.
CTCTTGGATGTACAGTTGTTGGTCCAGGAAGCATTAATAAAATATCGTTCATTAAATTCCTCCAATTTTCTAGAAAATTAGCTTAATTTCAAGCTATAAATATTTATTATTTTTATAGTTATTAAATATTTTTAATGTGTGAGTTTATTCACATTATTAGAATTTTTAAATACTCATTTTAATTCATCGTTCAATCAAAATTTATTTTTTTTCATATTGTTTAAATAATTTGCATAATCTATGATGTTGTATGCAATGTTTGGAAAAGAGATTTTCTAAAAGTAGTATTGTTTGTATAAATATTGTTTTTTAAAAAAAGGGATAAAGAGATAGGCTATTATTTAGCCTATTTTCTTTTTATAGTATAAACTCCAATAAGGGAGCAGACTGCTAATAAAGCTAATATAGGATTACCGGCAGCAGGTAATGTATGGGTTGTAGCTGTGCCGTTGGTTGAATTTCCACTGCTGGTTGTATTTCCAGTTTCGTTTGAAAAACCACCTGTTGCATTTGTTCCATGAGTGTGGTATGGAACACTGTCATCATACCTGTCTCCAGAAGCATTGCCTGTTGCATTGGTTCCATCAGCGTGGTATGGAACGCCGTCATCAGCAATGTCGCCTGTACTTTCATCCACTCCAATTACATTATTATCCATATCAATACTGAGTACGTCATCGGAATTTTATTGGCATTGCTTTCATTTTAAAATCCATATTATCACCTCAGTACCGTTTTTTTAGGAATTTGCAATTTTTTACAAATTAGCTTTTACAGTACAATTAATAGTTTAAACTGACTCACATATAAAAGTTTTCGCATGTAAGCGCTCACTTACATTGTAAAATGAATAAATAAAGAATATCAATTCTTTTTAAAACTAATTAACTACAATAAAACCTTTGATGTTGATTTGGTCTTATCTGTTTCAATTAATGTGGTGGATTCAGTAGGTTTAAAGAAGATGTTTGATATATCTAATATCATGCTTAAAAGGATTTGTTTATTTACGGTAGGGTTATTTGTAATGTCACTTGGTGTGGCTTTTTCAATAGTGTCAACTCTTGGAACAACTCCTATAAGCTCTATTTCATATTCTTTAGCATTAATAACAAATATTAACATTGGAATAACAACATTTGTATTTAATGCCGCATTAATTTTAATCCAATTTCTTATTTTAAGGTCTAAATTCAAGAAAAAAAGATTGCTCCAGTTTATAAATTGTGTTCTATTTGGTTATTTCACTGATTTGGCTCTGTATTTGGTTTCATTTGTTCCATTTGACAATACCATTTTGTTTTCAGTATTGTTTTCTATTGTAACTGGCTGGAGATTTTCAACAATAAAGATAGCTTTTGATGCAACAATGGTAATAATCTCATTGATACTGTGCGGTCTATTTTATACCTCGATATTTGGTGCCGTTAATGTTGGAACAATCATATCTGCTTTCATGGTGGGATTTACTTTAAGACAGATTTCCAATTTATACTTCAAATTAACAGGCAAGCGAATCAATGTCGTAAATCAATAGCACAAATTATTTAATTGGTTAATGGGTATATTAATATAGTGAGGTTTAAACATGGAATTCGGTCTTTGGGAGAGATATTATAAAGAAATTCTTGATGATTTTGGTTTTTCAAGAGATGATGATGAATATTCAGCAAAAGTATTGGACGAGATATTGTCTGAAGAAGGTTGCCTTACATTGGATGATTTAGGTCAAATTGTTAATTTTTCAGATAAATATATTGTATTTGGTGCTGGACCATCTCTAAAAAAACATATTGTAGAATTGAAAGAAAATAAAGACTTAAAAGATTATGTTTTGGTTGCAGCAGATGGTGCAACCACTGCTTTGATTGAAGAGAGGATTTCTCCAGATATAGTAGTGACAGATTTGGATGGAAATCTTGATGATATTCTTTTGGCAAACTTGAGGGGCGCAAACATTGTCGTTCATGCCCATGGGGACAATCTGGAACAGATAATTAAATTCACATCATTTTTCAATAATGTTCTTGGAACTACTCAGGCTCAACCTGTTGGCAATGTATACAACTTTGGAGGATTCACCGATGGGGACAGGGCCATATTTTTAGCCGTTGCTCTTGGAGCTAGCGAAATTACTTTGGCTGGTATGGATTTCGGAGATATTGTAACAAAATACTCACGACCAAAACTTTCAACCGATTTGGCAGATGCTGATGAGTTCAAAAGGAAGAAATTGAAGTATGCTGAAGAATTGACTGCATGGATAGTTGAAAATGAAAATGCAGATATTATTAATTTGTGCGAATAATAATTGATTTATACTAGTTAAAATAGATTAGATAATATGGCAATTGAAGATATTTTAATGTATGATGAAAGTCTTTTTCAAAATATTAATGCTTTTGACCCTGATTATATGCCTCAAAACTATAATTTCAGGGATACTCAAATGGAAGCAATGGCAATGTCCATAAGGCCTGCCATAAGGGGAGGTAAACCATCAAATGCAATTGTTTTAGGTTCTCCTGCTACTGGAAAAACAACTGCAATTAAAAAAGTATTTGAACTCGTTGAAAAGACTTCAGAGAAGGTTGTATGTGTTTATATTAACTGTCAGATTCATACTACTCGTTTTGGAATTTTTTCACAAATCTACAAGAAAATATTTGGCCATATTCCTCCAGAAACTGGTGTTCCTTTCTCAAGAATTTATGATCAAATTATGAAATATCTTCAAACTAATGATAAAGCATTAATAGTTGCTTTTGACGATGTCAATTATTTATTCCAAAGTAAAACTGCTAATAAAGTATTTTACGATGTTTTAAGAGCATATGAAGAATATAATGGAGTTAAAACTGCTACTTTTGCAATCCTTTCTGATTTGGAATTCAAATATGCTTTCGATAAGAATGTAAATACTGTTTTCATTCCTCAGGAAATAACTTTTCCTTTATATTCATACACTGAAATTGAAGAAATCCTTAAAAACAGGGCAAAGGCAGGATTTTATCCAAATGTTTTGGGCGATGATATACTTGAACAAATTGCAATGTATACCTATGAAAAAGGAGACCTGAGAATTGGAATCAATCTTTTAAGGACATGTGGTAACATTGCAGAAGCTGATGCCAGCCGTGAAATTACTCAAAAGCATTATGATGGGGCTGTTGATTCACTTGTTTCAATCAACATCAAACAGGCTATTGATTCTTTAAATGATGAGGAAAAAAGTGTCCTAAAGGCAATAGCGGATTATGATGGGGTATACACAGCCGGCGAATTATCCGAAATATTCAAAGAAAAAACAGGATCCAGTTATACTTCATTTTATAGGATTCTGGATAAATTAGAATTTGTAAGATTAATTGATACCAAATTTACAGGAAAAGGGGTTAAGGGAAAATCTCGTGAAATTATATTGCGTTTTAACCCCGATGACTATGTCATATGATTTTCCTGTAGGAAATTAGTTTCTGTTAACATTAGATTTTGCATGGTAAGCTTTATCTAATGTGCAGCGTTAAGGGTTTGGTATTGTATTTTTTTAAAAACAGTTAATCAAGCTTAGAGTAAGCCTGGAGTTGCTGCAACAACAGAAATAACTGATAAAAGTAATGCAGTTATTACTAAAAGCATTACCATGCAAGATTGAACATCATAGTCGCTGTATCTTATTTCATCTTTTATTGAACTTTTTTTTCTTAAATCTGCTTTTAATGAGGTATCTTTATTACTTAACATATCAATCACTATACTTAATATTATAAAAATACTAATATAAACTAAGAGAAAGAGAGCGTCTGAAAAGTAATCATGAGGGATAAAAATTATGAAAAAATATGAGTATTTTGATGTTACTGCCGATATTGGATTTAAAGCATATGGAAATGATTTGAATGAAGCATTTGAAAATGCGGGATTGGCTATTTTTAATATAATTTCTGATACTTCCAATGTTGATTCAAGTATTGCTAAATCATTTGAAATAACCTCTGAAGATGAAGTATCTCTTTTATATGATTATCTTGAAGAGCTGTTGTTTTACCATGAAGTGGATTTCATGCTTTTTTGCGATTTTGATGTGGAAATTAAAAGGATTGATGATGCTTTTAATCTTAAAGCAAAAATCAAGGGAGAGTCCATAAATTGGAATAAACATGAGCGAAAAACTGAAATTAAGGCAATAACATTTCATATGATGGATGTTAAAAAAACAAGTCATTATGAGCTTCAGGCTATTGTTGATTTGTAATTTATTTATAATAGAAATTTTATATTTATTATTATGAAAAGAAGAAAAACTGTTTCACGAACTCTTGAATTTATTCTGGGTATTGTAGGTTCCGTTTTGGGAATATTTTCAGGTTCTTTTTTAATTTTCTTAGAAAATTATGGACAAGTACACATTTCCTTTTTGGGATTTGTTGCTATTTTGGCTTCTATTTTAGGTATTGTTTCTTCATTTTATTTAAGAAGAAACGAAGAAGCGGCAGGTATCGGATTTTTAATTGCTACAATGTTTGTCATTGTTGGTGCGGACCATATTAATGTGATTAGTGCATTGTTCTTACTCTCAGCAGGGATATTGACATTGTTCAGAAAATAAATTAAAAAAATATTTATACTTTTTTTTAATTAATTATATTTGATGGTTACAATTTATAGTTCATTAACAGAGCATGGAATTCATGTGATGGATTCTTTTGAATTTGAATATGGAAGAATCTTGAATGATCTTGAAGTTGAATATTCTACCTATGGAGTTCCAAAATATGATGAAGACGGTTATATTAC
>ONUN01000156.1 GCA_900320955.1 uncultured Methanobrevibacter sp.
TAGAACTTTTTCGTGAGTTTCAATGAAACAATGTTCTCTAACCTTTTTTACAACATCATCATCTTTAACATCACCAATCAACAAAGGAGAATCAAGATTGTGCAACTTTTTGTTCCTTTTGACTAGTTTCATGTTGCTGTTGGCGTAACACACTTTAAATTATCTACTACTTTTTAGTGAATTTTGTTTCCACATTTAACAAACAAATATAACTTGTCAAATGCCTTACAAAAATTGGACATACAAACCATTAACCTATATAAAAATCTTAACTGTTATGAGATACTCATCAATTTTTCAATTATCCTAAGATTTTTTAATCTTATAATATAATAGATATAAAAAGTGTTTAAAAATAACTGATTTTGTAAAAACATTGTTTTGACAAGTTTCTACACATTTTGAGCAATGCCTGCACTTTTCAATATCCATCAGAATATAATCATCAAATGTTTGAATCAGATTAAAATCACATGCCTTTGCACATTCCCCACAACCAATACAATTTTTCCATACATTATACATACAAATCAAAATTATATTATGCTTAATATTATGTCGAATACCCCCATCATTTGAAGGCCAATATATGATATTACGATTACCTGCAGCGCTTTTAATTTTGTAGGATTGATTTTTTTAGATAGGTTAGCAGCATATCCAGATACAATAATGCTGGTTATTGTTAAAAATACGAATTGAAGCAAGTTGACATAACCTAATGAAAAATCCGGCAATCCTTGAACACCCCAACCTAAAACAATATAACAGATTACCCCTGCAAGTGTGGTTGCGATGCTTAATGCTGAAGTTGTTCCGATAGTATTTGTTATTGGATATCTCAAGTATGCCACGAAAATCGGTATGATAAATGCTCCTCCTGCGGGACCTATCAATCCGCTTGCAAGACCACATGCAAATGCAATAGAGTAAAATAATCCTGCATCAGTTTTAATATTATCTAAAGAGGTAGGAGATTTTATTAAAACTAAAAATACTGTTGATACTATACATATTACACCAAACAAAATCTTTAAAACCTCAACATCTATGTATTGAGATATGACTGCACCCAGAATGGCACCTACAAAACCAAAGACCATCATTGGTTTTAGGTGCTGTTTTACTATTAGATTGTTTTGTTTGTGCTTTCGTGTACTGTTTATCATCGTGACACAGATAACTGCAAGACCTGTTGCAAAGGTAACCGTTAGGGACGTTTTAGGATCACATCCAATTGAGGTTAAAAGATAATATTGGATTGGAGTGATTACAATTCCACCGCCAATCCCCAAAAGGCCTGCCATGAAACCTGCAAAGCAACCTCCAATCAACAGCAAAACAACATAAAAAAGCAAATCCATTATTGCACCATGCGCCCTATTGAAATTTAAATCTTAATCAAATCTTTAAATTTTTGCACAGATTTCCTTAATTTCACCTTCTACTTCCTCAAGGTTAATTTCTTTTTGGGAAAGGTTGCTTTGAGCTATGTGTGAATTATATTCAAGTTCCCCAACGACAGATATGTCATCATCCAATTGTTCCAATACCAAATCTTTAGTATTTTCATCAATTTTATTCAATATTACCATATATTCTTTGGATGCCTCTTTTGATAATGATCCTATTTTATTTGCCAACAATATTGCATCGCTTGACGGGTCAACTATTGAAATGAGTTTGTCTGCAGACTCAATTACTCCTCTTCCAATGTGTTCTATTCCCGCTGAGGTGTCGACCAATATTACTTCATTGTCTTGTAATTCAATGTGATTTAGGAAGTCTCTTGTAAGATTTCCCATCGGACAGGCACAGCCTTCATCAGGGTCGTTGATTTTTCCGGATTCAATGAATCCTATATTTCCGTTCCATGTCACATAATCGGAAGGTAAATCTGATAATTTCATATTATCCAAAATATCTATTGAATCTGAGGCGGCGTCATCTTTCAGGTTGATTTTTTCTAAAACCATACCTTTAATTCCTACTTTTAAAATTTCACCCATTATCTTATCTCTTCCACCATAATATTCCATTAATGAAGTGTCTGCAACATCAACATTAAGCATCTTGTTCAATCCGAGGTTTCCCTCATCCATATCAATTATTAATACTTTATTGTTTTTTGACAATTCCTTTGCAATTAATGATATGAATGTGCTCTTTCCACATCCTCCTCTTCCATTGATAAATATTTTTTCTTTCATTTAGTTCACTTTCCATAATCTGTGTTTTAAATTATAAATAAACTACAATTAAAAGGTTTTGTAACAAAAAGGTAACAAAAATAATAAGTAACAGTGTGATATCCTCTTTAAAGTAATACTTTTTAAAAATATTTAAAGGAAAAGGTTTAAATTTAACAATAGGTGCAAAATGACAATTAAAAGAAAATTTGATAAACTGCCCCCATACTGTCAATTTGAAAAAAATCTGAATCTTATTAAAAACAAATGGACAGTATACATTTTAAGGGACATGATTCTTGGAAAAAAATATTTCAGCGATTTCAAAGAGGACAAGCCTGAACTGTCCAATAAAATCCTAACACAAAGACTTAAGGAACTGGAAGAAAACAACATCATCGAAAAAAACATCAAAGATAATGAAACATCATATCACCTGACTGAAAAAGGCCACAGGCTTCAAAACATATTATACGAACTCGCCATTTTCAATCTTGAAGAGGAATATCATGGAGAGGAACTGGAAAAAATTAAAAAAGAATTTGAACAGTTAAAATATGGGGGAAACCAAAAATGAATAATATTGCTTATCTTTTACTTGCAATTCTATTGAAACCAGTGCCACATCACTGTTAAAAGTTGCTGAAGGTTTCACTAAACCATTGCCAACAATAGCATCAATCATATTATACATATTATCATTTTACAGTCTCAGCAACTGCCTAAAAACAGCACCAATAGGAGTTGCATATGCCATTGGTCAGCATTGGGAATCGTGCTTGTGACAATTGTAGGGATTATCGCTTTCAAACAGACCCCTGATTGGGCTGCTATCCTTGGACTTTTACTTATCATTATAGGTGTAGGGGTGCTAAATCTATTCTCAAAAATGAGCTTACATTAATTATGAATTATTTTTTAAAAAAAAAAACTAAAAGTCAAAACAACTTAGTTTGTAAATCAATATAGCTAGGTTCATTAACTTCATTTACAACATCCCCATCTTTAACATCCCCAATCAGCAACGGTGAATCTGGATCATGCAACTTCTGGTTCCTTTTGACCAACTTCATGTTGCTGTTGGCATAATAACATTAAATTTATAATCTCTTCTAATTAAATTTCATCACTAAACAAGAAGTCTAAGATATTCATATTTCGTATTCCTCTCTTGACA
>ONUN01000076.1 GCA_900320955.1 uncultured Methanobrevibacter sp.
ATAAGTTCCCGGAACATTGTTTATTTTAACTTTAGCAATGCCATTAGCATCAGTTATTGCTTTAGTTGTTTTTCCATTGATTGTAATGTTAACAACTGCTCCTGCACCAACACTGTGGCCGTCAGTGTTTGCAACTTGAACTGTGAAGTATGATCCACTGCCGTAGTCAACAGTGATGTCCTTATTGTTGATGATTTTACTGTCATCAGCAACAGTGTATACCTTCAAACATGCGACCGCATTTTCAGTATAACAATCTGTCCATGTCTCTCCATCATAAGAGAAAAATGAAATATTTCTACTATAATGCAGTCTTGTTTGTGTGAAATCAACACCTGGCATTGCATCTGAGGTCATTATTGCTTTAAAGACATCACCTTTTTTGATTGGAATGTATTTATCTAATTTGATAGTGTGATAACCAACATATGGAGATACTCCTTTCTGAGTTAATCTCAATTCGTCGTTTACATAAATTTCAACCTTATAGTTGACATCACTGCAGTTGAAGTATGTTCCGACAGCCGCAATCAAATCATCATCCAATGCCTCATAGACATTCATATAACTTATATTTTCATTACTTGGGACAAAAGCACCTGCCCATACAATATCATATTGATAATTCTTATTGTAAGTTATGGTATTTTCAAATATGATTGCAGTAGCTGATGAACCTATATTTCCAGATATATAGGGCAGGAGTGATTGGTCATAATATGAAACATATAAATATCCCTTGTCTCCATAGTCAGTTCCCCAGCTATTTTTAACAATCCATGCACCATCACCAGGTGGAGGAGTTAAGAACTTTTCTTTTGGAAAATTATCGTCCCACCCCACTATTGAAACCTCATGATTTGGCACTACAAATATGTCAACATACTGTGCATATGTTTCAGTATTATAATAAAGACTTACTTCATCATATCTTGATTGTCCATAATAAGACACATCTACAGAACCGTATTTCAAGATTGCTTCTTTAAGCTTTGTGCCGTTTGGTATCTCATTGTTAGGTATGAACATCAAATCCTGAACATGAATGTCCTGATTGGTTGTGATTAGAGGTGAAATTTTTCCCATTTCATCATAGGTATCTGCATCATGTGCGAATGCTCCAAGCCAACTCAACAGATAACTTACTGAATAAGTGTTGCCTCCGCCTTCATATATATTAGGAGAACCGTAAATTGAATATTTTATCATGGTGTTCTGCATGTTGTTTTCTGAAAAGTCGGTTGTGATGCCTGCAACTTTCAATAATGCTGATTCCAAGGCACCGGTCATTCCGAATGTCCAGCAGGACCCCATCCAGCCTTGAGCTTTAACTGATGATGTCCATCCCCAGTCACGTAAATCATATCTGGCCGGAAGAGTGGTGACATTGATGGTGTTGTTAATCAAGGTTAATTGCATGCCCTCTCCAATTATTATTGTTGTAAAAAATGTATTATTGGTTGAGATGTTGTTGTCATTGATGAAAATGTTTGTTTCGTCTATAATGGATTGTTTATCGAAAAATGTGTAAATAGGATTTGTATTGTTTTCAAATATTGAATTGGTAATTGTGTATGCTGAGTCATATGCATAAATCGCAGCCCCTGCACTTGCATTGTTATTGAAGAATTTAGAACTGGAAATGTTATATGTACCCATATCCAACAATATTGCACCCGCGTAAGTTGGATAACCTTCAATAAAGTCAACACCGTTTGAATCAAAAGTACAGTTATTGATAAGGCCGGTTACACCTGAAAGATAAACTGATCCTCCATTATAAGTAGCATGGCTGTTTATGAATTTTGTATTGTTTAAGGATAAATTTCCGCTTAATTGAAGGAATGCTCCACCAAATTCTGAACTGGTATTCTCGAATACCGTGTCAATTATTGTCACAGCACCCAAATAATCACCGTATAGAACATCTGCAAAAATTGCGCCTGCATTTTTAGAGGAAGTGGTGTTTATGAATTCACAATTTTTAACATATAACTCACCTCCCATCCTAACGCCTATTGCGCCTGAAGTAATATTGCCTCTTAAATTAATGAATTTTGAATTAATTATTGAAGTTTTGGAACTTCTAAGATACAATGCCGGTGAATAAGAAGAGGTACTGTTTGAAAAAGTAGTGTTTTCTATGTAAACTGTAGAGTTGGTAAGCACTGCAATTTGTGAATACTTGTTGAATATTTTTGAACTTAAATTAGCATTGTAAAGATTTAATACACCTTTCTCAACAAATATTGCTGAACCTGCTTCTGCATAATTGTCTATAAAATCGGAATTATCACTGGTAAGGATTACATTGCCATAGAGTCCTACAGCCCCTCCTTCTGTTTTTGCATAGTTGTCAATGAAAGTAACATTGTTCAATGTTAATGATCCAGTAGCATATATTGCTCCACCTTTTTCGGAATTACCTCCGGTTAAAATCAGATTGCTTAATGTTACATTGTTTGCGGTAATGTTGAATATTCTTGACTGGTTTTTTCCGTCAATTGTGCAACCATTACCGTTAAGTATAAAATTATCCTTCCCAATAACAATTCCACTGCTGTCATCAGTCTCATTGTTGAATTTATAGTCGTGAGTTAAATCCACAACATCTTTACTTTTTATTTCATCAGACAGATTGGTGAATGAATCCTCACTTGCTGTGTAGATGTCATTCTGAGCGGTTCCAAGGACATCCGAACTGTCGTCAGTTGTGATATCCTCCTGAACCGTTTGTAATATTTCTTTGCTGTCATTGCTTATTGTATTGTCGGTGATGCTTTCTGCTGCACACACAGCACCTACCGACATTATCAAAATAAGCATGACAATCAAAATTTTTAAAATCTTCATAATTATCACTATAAACATATATGTGAAAAATCGTTATTTAAACATTTATTCTTTTTAATTGATTTAAAAAATAGATATTCAAACTTTAAAATTACAAAATACCGTTAATTAATAGATTATATATAATATTCATTAATAATCATGACCCCCTTTTAGTGAAAAAAATGAATGTAAGATTAAACAGTCAGATACAGTTATTGATTCTGTTTATCTTGGCGGCCAACATAGCAACAATAGCTCAGCCAAATTATTATAACCGGTGTCGTATCTGAGGAGTAATCTTTCTATCCCATCAAACATAGGACTGGCCATATCCAGTATTTTTGCTTGTTATAGGAGTCATGCTTATTTTAACTATCGTTTATGATGATGTGTTAAGATTGAACGTGAAAATACAAAAACATGATCTTTTGAAATTAACTTCAGCAACTGTCAAAATATTAGTATCCTCTTTTAAAAAAAGAGAATTTATTTCTAATCATTTTTATTTATTTAAATTAATTCTCACAAAAATCTTAAAAAAATACAGAATGGGAATTATACAATTGAACACAATATTTCATTTTAATTTCAAAACAAGAGAAAATTTTATCGTAATCTTTATATTAATTAATTAATAAACATTACAATAACTCTAATGAGTTTCAATTTTAAACAAAAATTAAAAAAGGTGATAAAATGGGTGTAGGAAATATAATCGGAGATGCTTTAGCATATCCATTTAATAATATTAAAGCATTAGTTTTATATGTAGTTTTAGCTATAATCGCCGGGATTATAGGCGGTGCAACTCTACTCTCAAGTGCAGCTTCCTTCTCTTCACAAGGTTTTGCAGGATTTGCTTTTAGCGGATTGAGTATTGTTGGAATTATTGTTTTTATTCTTGTACTGTTCTTGATTGAAGGATACGGTTTAGACATTATAAAATATGGTATTGAAAGAAGAGCTGATGGCCCTGGAATAGACATCGGAAGACAAATCTCCAATGCTGCTAAATTAATTATTGTTAGCATTGTATATTACGTTATTCCAGCAATTATTATTTTCATTTTACAGCTTTTCCTCAAAGACTGGATTATGACCATAATCAGCATAATTTTAGTCATCGTATTTGCTTTGGCTAACTTTATGGCTAAATGTAGATTAGCAAAAACCGACAATTTAGGTGATGCATTAGCTATTGGAGAAGCAATTGGAGACATTTCCAAAGTAGGATTAGGTAAAATCATTGCAACTGTTCTTGTTATTTTCATTATCTTAATAGTCGTTGCAATTATCATTGCATTAATCGCCAATATGAATAATATCATTGGTGGTATTTTATTAGGTATTTTTGCAGTTTACTTTGTATTCTTCTACAATAGAGCTATTGGTTTATTATACTCTGAAGCATAATCAACCAATATTTTTTTTCTTTTTTTCTTTTTTATCAAAAAATGATTATCTAAACTTTTTTAATGAACAAGTCATTAAGTTTATAAGTGAAACTAAAATTAATCCAAATTTTGGTGTCTGGTTTTAAAAATAAGATTAAAAAAAAAGTTTATTTTAAAAATAAACTCTTTTTAATAATTATTCCTTGCGTTCTGGTAAGAAAGGAATTAATGATTCAGCCAATTTAGATATAGGCATTGTTTGAATCCACACTTTGCCTGGTCCGGTTAATTTTGAGAAGAACAATCCTTCTCCAAATAATACATTTTTAGCTCCTTTAACTCTTTCAATGTCAAAGTCAACACTTTCTTCCATTGCAGCAATGTGCCCTGGATCTACTAATAATTTTTCTCCAGGTGCCAAGTCCTTTTCAATGACTTCTCCATCAATTTCTAAAAATACCATACCATTTCCAGTGAATTTCTGAAGGATAAAACCTTCACCACCAAATATTCCTGATCCAAGCTTATTTCTAAAGTGTATGTCAATATCAACACTTTCTTCAGCTGCTAAAAAGGCATTTTTCTGACCTATAATTGTATTTGACCCATTCAATCTTATAGGCATGATTTTCCCAGGAGTGCATGATGAAAATCCAATTTGTTCTCCGTCAGATTCCGCTGTAAAGAAATTTAAAAATATGGTATCTCCAGACAATGCTCTTCCAAGCCCTTTCAATAAGCCTCCACCAGTATTGGTCTCCATATTCATGCCAGATGTCATGAATGCCATTGCACCAGTTTCATTTTTCATTACTTCACCCTTTTGTAATGTACATATCACAATAGGAAAAGAACCACCTTTTATTTCATATTCCATTTTAAATCACCTAAAATATTTATTACCAATAACCGCCCAATAAAGAAACTTGGTTATCGCCAACACAAACAACATTTTTTTAAATTCCATCATTAGATGTGCTAAATCTAAAAAAGTAAAACAAAATTATCTGAAAATGTTGCGGTCTCGGTTATTTCAACTAAAATATTTTTAATTTAACATCTTTATTAGATATGTAACATTATATTAATTATTCAATAAATAATTATTTAATTTTTCAATTCCCAAAATATAATAAGGATTACCAATATAAAAGTTAATTGGTGAAGATATGGAAATATTTATTAGTACTTTGTTTCAATTATCCGTGGTAATTATTATTTTTCTAGTTTTAACCATTTTAGGCAAAGTAATATATCATACATTAAAAAAAAAGTATGGAAACTCTATGAATATCAATAAATTATTGCCTGAAGATGAAGTTCATACTTTAATACAGGTTTTTTATTTAATTTTGATGGCATTATGTGTTGTAAATATTTTCTATTCTCTTGTGGGGTCACAAAGTGATGTGTATTATTTTGCAATATTTGACATTGCACTTTCATTATATTTCGCAATCACATTAGATATGAGTTCTTGGAAAAATAGAGTTATCTGGTTGTTATTGATTCCATATGGATCTTTAGTTTATCCATTATTTGGCCTTAGTTTAGTAATTTTTGCAGATTTTCTTCATGCATTCATCTTTATATACATTGCAAAACTCAATCTCGATAAATTTATAGAATATACTAATTCAAACGCTTTGGGGTTAACCATAATATTGTTATTTACAGTAATTTTCGCAGGGTTTTTCATAACACAATATGCTGAAGGTGCTAATGCATTAGATTCCCTTGTAATTGTTTCTAATCAATTTACAGGTAATGGATATTCTTCTTTTGGTAATACTATTTCGGGCAAACTCAACAGTTTATTGCTGGTTTGGGGAGGATATATCCTTTCTGGAGTGGGTGCTGCAACATTAACGGCTGCACTTTCAATTAGACATTTCAAAAAAGAATTTGAAGAATTAAAAAAAATGATTGAAGAAGGAGAGGAAATATAATGGGTCTTGAATGGATATTTATTTCTATTTTCCAAATATTTGTTGCAATGGGAATTTTTGCTGCTTTAGCATATATTACCAGATATATTGTTAATAATGGTAAATTAATTGCCCGTTTTAAAAATTCAAGGCTTTCAAATCCTCAAGAATATTTTCCTTCCGAAGAAGTATTCTTATTAAAGCAAGTTTTTTATTTGATAGTGATATTGGTCATTATCATTATTTGCCTATATCTGACCTTTGATTGGAACGAAGGTTTTTATTTTATATATCTTTTGGATATTGTTGTTTCCCTATATCTTGCTCTTAAAATGGACAAAGATTCACTAAAAGATAAAGTGTTATTATTCCTATTAATTCCATTCGGTTCCATAACAGGAATATTGTTTGGAGATAGCATTGTTGCTTTATTAGATTTAACCCATATTATTGGATATTTGTATTTCATTAAAGTTTACTTCCGTAAATTTGTTGAATATACTGAAAATAACGAATTGGGAATAACCATAATATTGTTATTTACAATAATACTAGTTAGTTTTTTATTTACCATCCTTGCTGAAAATGTTTCTCCTATGGACTCCATAACCATGGTTTCCAATGCATTCACAAGCAACAGCTTTGATGCTTCAGGAAAGAACATAATAGGTAAACTCAATTCGTTGATATTAGCCTGGAGTGGTTTCATTTTATCTGGTGTCGGTACGGCCACTTTGGCTGTTTCAATAATAAATCAATATGTTGATCGCCAATTTTCTGAAATGAAAGATTTAGTTAAAAAGAAAAAAGAAAA
>ONUN01000169.1 GCA_900320955.1 uncultured Methanobrevibacter sp.
AATATTATTTTTACATGTTAACGAATATTGAATATTTTTTAAACAACAGGTTAAAAAAAAGTTTATTCCCATACATATATAAAAATATCGATTTAATCCTAAAGAAGACATTTTGTTCTATTACATACGAATATATCTTTAATCTGATTTTAAATCATTTTTAACAGAATAACTAAAATTTGAGATAATTTTATCCGATATTTCTCTCTAAGTTCAATCACTTCAGGAAGGTCAACTTCAAAAAATAGTGCATTTTTTCCATCGATTCTATAATATGATGTTTCAAGCCCCACGCCCAAATTGACAATATTGCATTTGCCATGTTTGTCTATGAATTCCTCGGTCATTCTGTCTAAGTTATAACTTCGGGCAACATTTGCAATAATCGAGTATTGCGTTGAGTTTTCATCAATTTTTTTATCTTTAATCAAATCTTCCATTTCCAATGCTTTTTGATCAAAAAAATACTCTGGAAAATTTTTTGAGACACTTATTCTTGCCGTTAGGGGAATGAATAATGTGTCCTCTACACCCTCAAACTCAGACATGATTTCACCTTTAAAAATATTAGCACGACCAAAGCGTGAAAAACATATTATACAGTTACTACTAAAAAATTTATTTTTTGATAATTATAAAATTTTTTAAAACACATTTTGAACTTATATAAAAAGAATATAAAACGAAATAAACCAGCTAAAAATGTAAAAAAAATAGAAAAGAGGAGTGTAATAGATTAAATCACTAAAGTAGCGTCGTTTACTCCTTCAGGACAGTATTTATTAGCAGCATCAAAATAGTAATTTGCATAATTATCGCTACCACTATTGTGGTCTGCTAGTTCAGCACTACCGAAATAGTAGTTTACGTAAATTATCACTGTCGTGGCCTACCACTTCAGGGCAGTGGTTTGCATAGTTATCATCACCAATATAGTAATTGTCAAAAACAATTTCATTATCATATGTTAAATCTTTTGCATTATCGCAATTTAAGTCTTTTACAAGGTTAGTGGAATCATGATTATAGGTTTGAAGTCCATCAGCATCGATGCCATGGATTTGGTCTATACCATCACAAGCAGTAATAGTCCCGTCTTTATTAAAATTATCAGCTGCGGAGGCACAACTGATACCAACTACAAATATCAACAAACAGATTGAAATTAAAACAACTTTATTAAAATTCATGGGGCGTCTCCATATTTAGTTATATTTTACTTTAAATAAGCCATATATAAAGGTTTTTGAATGTAAGTACTCACTTACATTTTAAAATGGCATATAACATCATTAAAATGATTTAATTTTTAAATAAAGAACTTAAATGCTTTCAATTATGAAAATATCCCAACATGAAATGCTTTTAATTATTCATTCTTTTTTTAACCCATTCCGGTGCAATGTGTTTAAAGAATCTTACGGTATCTTCATTAGGGGTAAGTTCATATCTGGATTTGCTGTAGAAAAGTAAAATTGCTGCAGACAAATTCAACAAAATGCATATAAACATCATCAGGTTAGAAGCCTGAACGAATAAATGATCAATATGGTCAGGCCCCAGCTGCTGGTTTCCAATGAAAATGGACAATATGACTGTGAAAATTCCGGAACTTAAAATTTTACCGAATTCTTTGCTGGTTGATAAAACTGAACTTGCATCAGGCAAATCTTCCTCCTCCACAAGAGTCAAAACATATTTATTGTTTGGAGCTGAAAACAATCCGTTGCCTATTCCCTGTAAGGCGCATGCAACAATAATAAGATCAAATGATATAAGATCAACAAGGAAAAACAAGATTGATGATACGCATATTAACATCATTGCAACACCGGATATAAGTCTTGAATCAATCCTATTTGAAAGCCTGCCTGAAAAAGTGGATGCTCCCACCATGATAATAGGCGCAATAAGAAGAATAAAGCTCACAAAAATCGCTTCAATATCTAAAATATATTGCAAATGCAGTGAAAGTACAACAATGCTGATTGTTGTGGTGAAATAAGTAATCATGGCAGCATAATTTCCAATCACATATCTGGCATCCTTAAGCAACTTGAAATTGAATATCGGTTCGGGAACGTTTATTTCAATTTTAACCAATATTATGAATAAAATAAAGCTGATTACTACGAAAATGATTCCAAACTCATCCAATATTGTCATCCCATAGGTAAACAGACACATTATAACAATATAGATTAGTGAACCTTTATAGTCAATATGTTTCTTTTCACTGGCCCATTCATAGTCAATTCCATTCAATATTACGAGCAGAACAGCAATTATTGGAAGCACCATTAAAAATGCCCATTTCCAATCCAATGCAACAATTGCCAATCCCATAAATACCGGAGCAATTAACAGTCCAATATATCCTGCTGATGAAACTAGCCCTAATGCTGAACCTAATTCACTATCTTCAAATTCCTCGACTACAATAACATATAAGCTAATGGCCAATACAGCAGCGGAAAATCCCTGCATTAATCTGGATAAAAGAAACATGATATCATTTATCGAAAATACTGAGATTAAAATAGAAAAAAACAGCAATAAAAGACTTACTTTGGTGGATTTTTTAACCCCATACTGTGAAACAATTTTAGCAAAAGGAAGACTGAAAGCTACAAAACTCATCAGATAAATTATATTTACCCACAAAATTGCTTCAGCAGAAAAATTTAATTCATTGGCTATATCAGGCAGGGCTATGACAGTCATGTTAGCAATTAACTGTATTATTAATTGAGATACCGCCACAACAATCAAAGTCGCTTTTTTCTGTGAAAGTTTAAAAATAATATCCCCACCCAGTATGTATATTATATTTATATTGTATCTCATTATTATAATTGTGAGAACTTAGCCTCAAAAAAAACCGAAACACATGGAGATATTTCACCGAAAAATCTCAAAAAAAGAAAAATAAGAAGATATTTAATTAATTTTTAATATTTCATCCAGGTCCAATCTTGGAGATTCATATTCGTTGATATGTTCATCTGATTCATATCCGAGTGCAATTCCCATGATGATGTCTTCATCATCTAAAATAGGCAAGTTATTCCTTAAAATGTAAGGATATTTAACAAGCTCATAAGCAGGAATTGAATCCACACCCAAATCGGTAG
>ONUN01000120.1 GCA_900320955.1 uncultured Methanobrevibacter sp.
TTAATAAAATAATATAAAAGTAAATTTTTATACATATATAATATAAGTATTGGTAATATAAAAATATTACCTATTAAAGTAACTTTAGGTGTGTTAATGAAGGAAGAAATAATTAATGAAATTAAATCTAATTTAGGAGAAAACAAGGATTTAAATAAAAAATATTTATCTTCACAAATGGATGTTTACAAAGATCACCCTAACAGCAAAGAAATTCTAAAGGAAATCTCTAATATGATGTGGGACTGCCTTAGCGAGTTTGAAAAGGAAGAATATACTCAAAATATTGAAAACAAAACACAATTAATAGATATTTTAAATGATGTATCCTATGAAATCGAAAATGGAAAATCAAAAGTAGCATTGGAAAAACTCGACAAATTCATTGATGAATATAAATCTCCTTTTGAAAACGACCAGTTTACAGAATACCATTTTTTTACCAATACTTTGGAAGAACTTATTTTCATGAAATACATCGGAAACGAAAAGGAAATTAAATATATTCCAACAAATCAGCCTATTTTGGACTTATATTATATTTATGGATTTTTACTTCTTGAAGACAAACAATTTGAAAAATCTGAGAAATATCTTAAAAAAGCAATTAAAATTAATCCTGTATCCTCAAGAGTAATACTTGAATTAAGCGAAATTTATAAAATCCACACATACACTTATAATAAATATTATATGGTCATCTCAGATGCTTTGAAGTATGCATATTATCCTCAAGACATTGCAAGATGCTACAGGCAATTGGGTTGTTATTATATAGAAGAAAACCAGATGGAAATAGCTCTAGCATTATTTATTTATAGCATGGAATATGAACTGAGCCCACAGGCATACAGTGAAATTCATTACATTCAAACCAAAAATAGTGAAATGAAATTGAATTTAGATGAATGCATCGACATTATCAAAAACAAAAATATTCAAATTGGCGCCAATCCTTTTGTTTTAGACACACTTCATGAATTGGCAGAGGAATATGAAAAAAATCATCTATACAACCAAGCCAATTATTATTATGAAATAATCTATAGCTTAACAAATGATGAAAAAATTCTTGAAAAAATTAAAAATAAAACATCAAAAATAAACTATTAATATATATAATAATATATAATATTATAGGTGATTTAAAATGTGTTCTAGTGGAGGGCCAATGGCCGATATTGATTTGAAAAAATTGAAAACAAAAAAATATCATTGTAAAGACTGTGGAAATTCCTTTAAAGGTCTTGGAAAAAAGGTAGTTTGTCCATCCTGCCAAAGTGACAATGTTGAACTTGCAGAGTAAAATTATTTACTCTCTTTTTTTATTTTTTAAGTGATTATTATGAATATTGATTTTAAAAATGATGAAATACTATTCCTTGAAGGAGAAACCGGAATTGTTGGCATTATAAAAGTAGCTTATGAAAATAAAATGTTGTTTATAGCTACACAAGATAATGAGGAGATAGTTCAATTTTTAGAATCAGATGACATAATAGCAGTGTCCAACTTTAAAAAAGATAAAAGAGCAATACGTTCACAAGCCTATTTGAGCCGTGAAGAATCATCCCCCCTGATAATTTTAAACAAAGATCATCCGTCAACTAAACGTTTGGAAACAGTCATATCCATTGGTGATGGCGTTAACTTAAACTGCAATATCATACCTGGAACACACCCTGAACAAAATATTCTATGTTCATGTGACAGTTTATCCGGACTTGAAATAACAAAAACACAAACAGGGGTCAAATTAAATAAGAATTTCGACAATTACACAATTGAAAAATTTTAGGTTAAAAAAATGATATTTATTGATTCATTTTACATGTTTTTAGGACAATTAGTAGTTTTTATAGCAATCTTAATAGTCATACTTTTTATTGCAGTGTTGATTTTAGGATATTTGACTGCTCGTAAAAATCAGGTAAGATTCCCCAGATTCATCTTATATATAGTGGATTTATTATATTCACCCTTTAAAACAATATCTCATATCTTAAAACTTGATGAACATTTGATTGATGATATAGCCATTAAAGTTAGGGATGAAATTAACAAAGAAAAATTCAAACATGTTCCTGCTGAAAAAACATTAATATTTCTACCTCACTGTTTGAGACATAAAGATTGTCCTGCAACACTTCAAAAAGAAGGATTAAATTGTACCGAATGCGGATTATGCTCAATAGGAGCTATAAAAAAGAAAGCCGATCCATTAGGTTACAAATTATATATCGTTCCAGGATCAAGTTTCGTTAAAAAAATAGTAATGGAAAATAAATTCCAGGCAGTTATTGGTGTTGCCTGTCATGAAGATTTAAATCAAATGATGATGTTATTATCCGATTTTTGTCCTCAAGGAGTTCTACTTGAAAAAACAGGATGTTTTGAAACAAAGGTAAATGTTAAAAAAGTATTTGAAAAAATTGATTCCAAATACTAGTCGTCATAGAATCTCATAAAATCATCAGATTCGGGAGTTTGGCTAAACTCTTCAATAAATTCGTTCAAATCTTTAATGAACTCTTCTTTTCTTTTATCAAAATCTTCAAATTTAGAGTAGTCCTTTTTAATAGTAATAGACATTATTATATCTTCAGTTTCAAGAGTCAATTCTGGATACAATTCTTCTTCTATTAAATCATCCATTTTATCCTCTTCCATGTTGTTGGTGAGCTCTTGCAAGATGTCCTGCTGCAATTGCCCCAACAAGAGATAACTCACCTGCCAATACAGTACATGCAACTATCTCTGCAAATTCTTTTGCATGACCTGAACCTGCAACGCCTAAAATTTCCAATCCTTCATGGGCTACTTCAAGGCTTGTTCCACCGCCAACAGTGGCAACAGGTAAATCAGGTAAGTTTACTGAGAAATATAAATCACCGTTTCTATTTTCAGCAGTAGTGATTCCTAATGAACCTTCCACAACATGTGCTGCATCTTGTCCGGTTGCTAAAAATATTGCAGCCACCATATTTGCATAATGAGCATTGAATGCCATGCTTCCACTGGCTGCGGAACCGATTAAGTTTTTGGCCATGTTGACTTCAACAATTGCATCAGTTGTGGTCTTGAGTTTTTTCTCAACCATGTCTTTAGGTATTACTATGTCCGCTATGACTGTTTTTCCACGGCCTTCAACTATATTTATGGCCGCAGGTTTTTTATCAACACAAACATTACCGCTTAATGCAAGATGATTTGCAGTAGTGTCCTGTGCTAATTTTTCCAATATTTTTTCAGAAGCTATTGTTACCATATTCATCCCCATACTGTCTCCAGTTGAGAAAACAAATCTTGGATAAACATAGCTTCCAACAATTAAGATAGGGTCAATTTTAACTAATTTCCCATGTGAAGTTGTACTTTCAGCAATTTCCTTTAATTCATCAAAATTATCAATAAACCATTGTTTGATTTTTAAAGCCTCACTTGCTCCACTACATTTAATTGCTGGTGCACGAGTCATAATATCTGACACAACTCTTGCATTAGCCCCACCGGAAGCAGTAATGGTAGATGCACCCCTATTTATTGATGCAACTAGTGCCCCTTCAGAGGTAGCTAACGGAACAAACACCTCTCTTTGACAGAACTCCCCATTGATTTTTAATGGACCTGCTATACCCATTGGGAGTTGCAATACACCAATAGAATTTTCAATGTTACGGGCAGATGCTCTTTCCATATCCAGTGTGTAATTTGAGATATTTGATAAATTCAAGTCATATTTCTGCTCTAAAAATTCTCTTCTAATATCGGCTGCTTCACTGGCAGAAACCTCACCATCAACCTGATAAAGTTTCATTTCTCCATTTAATAATTTATCGATAATTTCTTGATTTGACATTACATAACCTTTTTAAGTAAATCTACAATTTCAGATGGTTTTTTAGCCACATCCACACCAGCTTCATTTAAAGCTTTGGTCTTACTTGCAACAGTACCAGAATCTCCTTGAATAATAGCTCCTGCATGACCCATTCTTTTGCCAGGTGGTGCAGTTCTTCCAGCAATGTAAGAAACAACAGGTTTTGACATTTCATCATGAATGTATTTTCCAGCCCTTTCTTCTGCATTTCCTCCGATTTCACCAATCAATACAACTGCATCAGTAGCATCATCTTCTTCAAATCTTTTTAATATGTCAACATAATTATTTCCGGTAACAGGGTCTCCACCAATACCCACAGCAGTACTTTGACCGATTCCGGCATTTGTAAGTTCACTAGCAATTTCATAAGTTAAAGTACCACTTCTTGAAATTACACCAACATTTCCTTCAGAAAAAATATGGGTAGGCATTATTCCTAATTTACCAACTCCAGGAGAAATAATTCCAGGAGTATTTGGACCAATAACGGTAGTGTCCATTTGTTTTGCATATTCCATGATTTTCATACTATCATGAACTGGAATATGTTCTGAAATAATAACAACTAAATCCAAATGTTTTATAGCTTCAAATGCTGCATCTTTAGCAAATCTTGCAGGTACAAAAATAATTGAAGAATTGATGTCAACTTCTTCTTTAGCTTCTTCAATTGAATTAAAAATAGGCACTCCTAAAAAGTCTTGGCCACCT